>DATJVV010000303.1:0-3465 GCA_035501635.1 Solirubrobacteraceae bacterium
GCATATCAAGCAGAGCGGTGGCCAGAATGGCCAGTTGCTCCTTGTCGTAGTCCTCGGCCTTGATCTCATAACGAAGTCCCTTCAGCCGATCGGCGATCTCTTGCCAGCGCTGCTCGTAGGAATCGTCAGCCTGTGGGGCCTGGCGCAGATGTTCGACGGCTTCGACGAAACTGCGCTGGAGCTCCTCAACGGTCCGATCGAAGTGGCCGAGTCGCTCCTCATATGTCTGCGTAGCGGTCACGTGTCTCCTCAGTGTCTCTGGACAGGGACATTGTAGCGACATCCTATCTCAAGGGCCCGGACGTCGAGGACCTCCGAGACGTGCCCTGCGCCCAACAGCGTCGTATGGCCATCGCGGCACGCAACCCTCTACCCCTACTTCTCGCACCCCGGGCCCAACCTCTCCCTGGACCCCCCATTCTCGCCCCACGCTTGTCCCGCCACAAACCGGGCGGCCTCAGCGGACGGTGACGGTCCAGCCTTCGTCGGGACGGACGATGGGGGGATGGATGTGGGTGAGGGCGGTGAAGAGGTGGGGGGAGACATATACCTCCACGAGGGCGGCGAGGAGCAGGACGGGGAGGGCGATGGCGAGGGTGACGAGGGTGGCGGCGAGCAGCTGATCCCACTGGTGGCGGCGGCTGGCGATGATCCAGGCGGCGAGGGGCAGGAAGAGGGCGATGAGCTCGGGGATGGCGTGGGGGAGCACGCCGACGAGCAGAAGGAGGGGGGACACGCGCAGGAAGTGGGCGACGCCGGCGAGGGTGTGGCCGAGGACGAGGGCCTGGGCGGTGAGGGAGAAGGCGGTGGCGGCGGCCACGAAGAGGATGGCCAGGCGGCCGCCGTGCTGGTGGAGCCAGCGGGAGAGGCCGGTGTGGGAGGAGGCCTGGAGGGGCAGGGAGGCGCCGGCGATGAAGCCGGCCACGCAGGCGAGGGCGTGGAGGGCGAGCACGAGGAGATTGCGGGAGAGCACCTGCAGGAGGTCCTGGAGGTGGCCCACCGCGAAGGGTGGCTGGAGTTCGACGATCTGCACGTAGGAGCCCGAGAGGGAGCACACCGCCAGCACGCCCACCAACAGCAGCAGGGCCGCGAGGGCCGAGCCAGCCACCCAACGGCCGATGACGGGCCAGGGTTCGGGCTGCCAGGCCCGG
Organism: Solirubrobacteraceae bacterium; assembly: GCA_035501635.1. Taxonomy (GTDB): domain Bacteria; phylum Actinomycetota; class Thermoleophilia; order Solirubrobacterales; family Solirubrobacteraceae; genus Palsa-744. The sequence goes on from DATJVV010000303.1 coordinate 1,152, forward strand.
AGGGTGGCGCGGGTGTGGCGCACGCCCTGGGCGAGGGCGTATTGGGAGGCGTCCATGGCCCTTGCATCGACGCCAAAGGCCGCCCACGAGAGTTTCTTTTTCGGAGCTCGTATAACGATGGTTATACGGAGCTTTGAGATCAAAGACCTTCTTGGGGTCGCTCCAGGTGGAGACCGAAGGCCTGTTGGACCCGTTCAGGCCCGCCCGGAATGTGTTTTTGGGCCTGCCGCCGGCTCAGATCTGGCTGAGGCGCAGGCGGGGCACGAGCCACATGGCCTCGGCGGCGATGTGCCAGGACATCTTGGAGGTGCCCTGCTCGCGTTCGCGGAACACGATGGGAACCTCCACCACGCGAAAGCCGGCTTTGATGGCGCGGTAGGTGAGCTCGATCTGGAAGACGTAGCCCTGGGAGCGGACGTGCTCGAAGTGGATGGCCTCGAGGACCTCTCTGCGAAAGCACTTGAAGCCGCCGGTGAGGTCCCGGATGGGCAGGGAGAGGACGATGCGGGCGTAGGTGGAGCCGCCCTCGGAGATGAGGCGGCGAAAGCGGCCCCAGTCGGCGGTGCCGCCGCCGGGCACGTAGCGGGAGCCGAGGGCGAGGTCGGCGCCGGAGCGCACCGCGGCGAGCAGGCGGGCGAGGTCGGCGGGGTCGTGGGAGAAGTCGGAGTCCATCTCGAAGAGGTAGGCGGCGCCGTTGTGCATGGCGTGGCGAAAGCCGGCGAGGTAGGCGCGGCCGATGCCGCTCTTCTCGGTGCGGTGGAGCACCTCCAGGTGATCGTGCTCGGCGGCGAGGCGATCGGCGATGCGGCCGGTGCCGTCGGGGGAGCCGTCGTCGACGATGAGGATGCGAAAGCCCTCCGGGGCGGCCCGGGCGAGTACGTGGGCGGCGGCGGTGACGATGGCCTCGATGTTCTCGGCCTCGTTGTAGGTGGGAAGGATGAGCCAGGGGATCTCGGACACGGGGTCGGCGTACCCTAGAGCAGTGGGGCTCTCCAATGGGGCGATCGCGGGAGCGCTTGAAGAGCTCGGGGACCTGTACGAGCTGGACGGGGCGATCGTGCATCGGGTGCAGGCCTACCGGAGGGCGGCGAAGACGGTGCGGGAAGCGCCGGTGTCGGTGGGCGAGCTGGCGCTGGCGGGGCGGGCCACGGAGCTCGCGGGCATCGGGGGGACGCTGCAGGAGAAGATCGTGGCGCTGGCGAGCAGCGGATCGATCCCGGCGGCGGAGAGGCTGCGGGCGAAGTACCCGGCGGGTGTGGTGGAGCTCACGCGGATCCCGGGCATCGGGGCCAAGCGGGCGCGGCTGCTCTACGGGGAGCTTGGCATCGACTCGCCGAAGGCCCTGCGGGAGGCGGCCCAGGCGGGGCGGGTGCGCACGGTGAAGGGTCTGGGGGCGAAGTTCGAGGAGCGGGTTCTGAGCGGGCTCGAGCGGGCTTTCGCGGCGGGCGTGGACGGGGCGGGGAGGCTGCTGCTGCCCCAGGCGCTGGAGCTGGGAGAGGCGCTTGTGGCGGGCCTCGGAGAGGGACCCGCCGGCGAGGGTGCGGTGGTGCGGCTGGCGGGGTCGGCGCGGAGGATGGCGGAGAGCGTGAAGGACATCGACGTGATCGCGGTGAGCAAACGGCCGGTGGCGCTCGCAAAGAGCCTCGGGGGGCTGCCGGAGATCGAATCGGTGTCCTCCGCCAGTCGCGGCGGGGCGAGAGGAAGAAGCCACTCGGGGGTGGGCGTGGATCTGCGGATCGGCAGGCCGGGAGAGCTCGGGAACCTGTGGCAGCACTTCACGGGCTCGGGTGCGCACAACGCGGCGCTGCGGGAGGAGGCGGTGAGGCGGGGGATGCACGTGTCCGAGCACGGCATCGCGTTCGAGGCCGAGGCGAGCACCGGGGGACGGCCTTCAACGATGACCTGTGTGGAAGAGGCGGAGGTGTACGAGGCGCTGGGCTACGAGCTCATACCGCCGGAGCTGCGGGAGGATCGGGGGGAGCTTCAGGCGGCGCGGAGGGGCGGGGAGGGACTGCCACGGCTGATCGAGCGGGGGGACATCAGGGGAGACCTGCACTGCCACACGATCGCCTCGGACGGCCACAACACGATCGCGGAGATGGCGGCGGCGGCGCGGGAGCGGGGGTATGAGTACCTGGCGATCACCGACCACTCCGCCAGCCACGGGTTCGGCAACGACGTGTCGCCGGGGGAGCTGGAGCGGCAGATCGAGCGGGTGCGGCGGGTGGACGAGGAGCTGGAGGGCATCAGGGTGCTGGCGGGCAGCGAGGTGAACGTGCTGGCGGATGGGAGCCTGGACTACGAGGAGGAGCTG
>DATJVV010000304.1:0-2230 GCA_035501635.1 Solirubrobacteraceae bacterium
CGGTCGTCATCGCCAGGCCCGGAGCCCGGCGCGAGCGCGCGGGGTCGCATCGCCTCGACGCGCGACCCGGAGCATAGGAAACTTCAAGGCCACTCGGCGCTGGGCGACGCGCGCGGCGGACGGCAGGGGGGCCGTCGATCCTGGGGATGGGGGGCCCGACAAGACGCGGAACGGGCACCGTTAGGCCCCGACTGGGGCGGGGAGCGTGTGCTGGGAATCCGGAGGTGGTCGGGTGCGGCGGGAGAGGGGCGGACCGCGGCCCTGGTGGAGGGGCGTCGGCGCACGGGCCACGCCTTTTGAGCGGGTGGGGGGAGGTTACGGGGTGGCGGCGGGGTGGTCGGGCGAGGGTGGGGCGGGGCCTGGCGCCAAGGTGAGGTGAGCGAGGAAGGCGCGGACGGCGACGGGATCCTGGATGGTGGCGACGAGGCGCAGGCGGCCGCCACAGCGGGGACAGGCGAGGACATCGAGACCGAGCGCCCGGTGCATCAAGGCCGCCCAGGTCCAGCGCGTGGGTGGGGATGGCGGGGCGGGCCTGGCGCGTGGGGGCGGCGGCGTCTGGGGCCGGGCGGCCGTAGTGGAGGATCGGGGAGCGCCAGCGCGCGCGGGAAGCCGTTACATTCTACTGAGAGATCGAAAGACGTCACCGTCCACTACCGCTGGCACCCCCTGTACGGCCAGAGTGCGCGCGTAAATCGCCGCGTGCCGTGCGGCCACGGCGACGTGCTGTTCTGCGAGCTGTCGGATGGAACGCGCGGCACGCTGCCTTCGTGGATGACGGACGCGGCTACGTGTGCACTCTTCACCCTCGGCAAACCGCTCGTGGCGATCACCGCTCTGCAGGACCTCCGGGTGTTGCTGGACATTCTTGCTCGTGGGTCGGGCCCCGCCGAGATATCAATGCCCTCCAAGGAGGGCTGCGATGCGCCGAACACGTTCATCGAGACCCAGCCATCAGATCCTGCTCTTCCCGCCCGTCGGGCCCGCACTCCGCGTGGAGCTGGGCGCCCCACAGCAACGAGAGCTGATCCGAGCATTGGCCGAGCTACTCCTGCGCGCCGCGACCCACGGCAGCGCGGCCCAGGAGGCCACGCATGATGACCGATAGGATCACCGCGACTCATCTCAAGCGCGCGGCCATCGTCTATGTCCGTCAGTCAAGCCCAGAGCAGGTTCGTAACCACGCGGAGAGTACTCGCCTCCAGCTTGGCCTCCGCGAGAGGGCCATCGCGTTTGGCTGGCACAGTCCCGCCACCATTGTCGATGACCTCGGCATCTCGGCGGGCGGCTTCGCTCACCGGGCCGGCTTCCAGCACATGGCGGCCGAAGTCTCCCTGGGCCATGTCGGCATCATCCTGTGCTTCGAAGCCTCCCGGCTCTCGCGCAACTCCAAGGACTGGGCGCAGCTGTTCGAGATCTGCGGGCATCTCAATACGCTCGTGGCCGATCTCGATCAGGTCTATGACCTGGCGCTGGCCGATGATCGCCTGATTCTCGGGGTGAAGGGCAGTGTCAGCGAGTATGAGCTCAGCCTGTTTCGGCAACGCTCGCAGGAGGCCATCGTCGCGAAGGCGAAGCGGGGGGCGTTGACGTTCACGCTGCCGGCGGGGCTCAGCTGGACCGCCGACGGCCAGATTGAGCGGCATCCGGATCGCCGCGTGCAGCACGCGATCCGCCTGGTGCTCGACAAGGTGTCCGAGTTCGGCAGCGTCCGCCAGGTCCTCATGTGGCTGCGCGACGAACAGGTGTCCTTGCCCACGCTCGAGAGCGAGCGGCCGCGGGCCATCACGTGGCGACTGCCGACCTACCGGATGGTGCTGTCGATTGTGCGCAGCCCCTTCTACGCGGGGGCCTACGCCTTCGGTCGTCACGAGAGCCGGACGCGCGTGGTCGACGGCCGCGCGACACGGACGTCTGGGCATGCGAAGCCGATGGCGCGGTGGACATCCTTGATTCGCGATCACCACCCTGGGTATATCTCGTGGGAACAGTTCGAGCGCAACCAGCAGCTCCTGGAGGAAAACACGCACATGAAGGGCACCATGACCCGCAAGGCCGGGCGGGGCGGGCAGTGCTTGCTCGCCGGCCTCCTGCGCTGCGCACGGTGCGGGCGCATGCTCCACGTCGTGTATGGGCGACGAGGCTACGCCCACTACGAGTGCCGGCAAGCCCATCGCGCGCACGCGGCCCCCCGGTGCATCGGCTTTAGCGCCCGACGTCCGGACGAGACGGT
>DATJVV010000305.1:0-2387 GCA_035501635.1 Solirubrobacteraceae bacterium
CCTCATCGCCACCGCCGCCGAGCTGCTCGCCGCCGGGGGAAACCCCCGTCTGAGCGAGACGGGGACCACCGCTCTCCCCCTTTAGATCCGGGGCCCTTTCAGGCTCCTCCCCCGGTTTTCCCACGAGTGCCGCGCGTCTCCGTCGCAAGCCTCTCTCTGGTACTGCGCAAACGTACGGAAAGGTACTGCTCGTCAGTACGTGTTGTGGCCCTTTGCGCGCCTCGGCCTCACTCGCGCTTCGGCTACGTTCGCTGGACCGGAGTTCGCCGGAGCGAACCTTGATCGAGGCGCTGCTGCTGCTCCATCCAGTCGCCGATCGTTTTCGCGCGATCCTCGGGCACGTGGCGCCACCTTGGCGCGCTACGCTTAGCCCATGCGCGCGCTGGTGCTGGATCCACCCACGGCGGGACTGGCTGAGCTGCTCGAGCGCCGCCGCCGTTCCGGTCTCGATCGCATGGACGAGGTGTGGGAGGGTGTTCTCCACATGGTCCCCGCCCCCAACCACAAGCACGCATCGGTCGAAGCCCAGCTGCACCGCATCGTCGGACCCGCCGCCCACCGAACCGGCCTGGAGATGATCGGCCAGTCCAACCTCGGCGAGGGCGAACACGACTTCCGCGTCCCCGACAGCGCCCTGCACCGCTCCGGCGCCCACGGCACGTGGCATCCCACAGCCGCCCTCGTCATCGAGATCGTCTCGCCGGGCGACGAGTCCTGGGAGAAGCTGCCCTTCTACGCCTCCCATCGCGTCGAGGAGGTGCTCATCGTCGATCCCGCCAAACACTCCGTCGACTGGCTGGCACTCACCGACGGCGATTACCGCCCGATCGAGCACAGCGGGCTGATCGACCTGGGCGCGAGCGAGCTGGCCGCACGGATCGACTGGCCTTAGCCGTTCAGAGCAGGGCTCTCGGCACCAGGCCCCTCTGCGAAAGCGGCGGACGGGCCTCGAACCCGCGACCTCAAGCTTGGGAAGCTTGCGCTCTACCAACTGAGCTACCACCGCGTGCCAGCCCAATTCTAGGGCTCCGCGCCGCGCCGGGCCTGACTCGCGGGCCGCGGCCCACATCTATCCTTGAGCCCGTGCGCGCCCGCCTGCTCCCCATCCTCGTCACCCTCGCCGGCGCCTGCCTCCTCGGCCTGCTCGTCTACGGCGTCACCGCCCAGTCCGCCAGCCGCACCCTCGACGAAGACATCGCCCACGGCGAACATCCCCCCGCACCCCAGCCCGCCCGCGAGCTGCCCACCCTTGCCGGCGGCCCCCTGCCCGCCGGCCACGCCTACTCCCTCACCTCCTACCGCGGCAGGGTCGTGCTGCTGAACTTCTGGGCCTCCTGGTGTGAGCCCTGCCAGGCCGAGGCCCCCATGCTCGAGCACGCCCAGCACAGCCTCTCCCGCCACCACGCCACCGTCCTCGGCGTCACCTACCTCGACGACTCCGGCGACTCCCGCTCATTCGTCGCCCAGCACCACCTCACCTACCCCAACCTCCGCGACACCACCGGCGAATTCGCCCACTCCTACGGCACCGACCAGCTCCCCGAGAGCTTCATCCTCGACCGTTCCGGCCACATCCTCGCCATCTCCCGCGGCCAGATCGATCGGGCCTTCCTCGCCAAAGCCGTGAAGCTCGCCGAAGGCAGCTCATGACGGTCCGCGGGCCGCTCGCCCCCCTCCTCCTCGCCGCGCTCCTCCTCGCCGGCGTGACGGGCAGCGCGGCCGCCGCCTCCCCCAGCGCCGAGCTCCCCCTCATCGAACGCCACGTCATGTGCGTCACCTGCAAGATCCCCCTCAACGTCGCCCAATCCGTCCAGGCCGACCGCGAGCGCGTCTACATCCGCTCCCTCCTCGCCCACGGCAGCACCCCCGCCCAGGTCGAACACGCCCTCGTCGGCCAGTACGGCCCCACCGTCCTCGCCCTCCCCTCCGACTCCGGCTTCGACCTCGCCGCCTACCTCGTCCCCATCCTCGTCCTCATCGCCCTGCTCGCCCTCCTCGCCGCTCTCCTTCCCCGCTGGAGGGCCCGCGCGCGCGCGCGGGCCGTGGCGATCGGCGGCGAAGGCAGCATCGATTCGCCCTCCTCGCTCACACCCGCCCAGCGCGCCCGGCTCGATGCCGACCTGACGCGGTTTGAGCGCTGAGAGACATCGTCAGGCCAGCGTCCCATCCGGCATGAGCCACTGGTGCTCCAGATCACTGACGCCGGCGATCCGCTCATAGTCGCGGTCGTAGTGAATAAGCGGCACGCCAGCCTTCTCTGCCGCACTCCCAATCAGCAGGTCGACCGGGGGCACTCGGCGATGATCGCCGCTCACCGCAAGCGCGATCTGCAGCTCACGCGCCCGACTCCAAAGCGAGGTCGGCATCGGAACCGACTCGAACGCGTT
>DATJVV010000306.1:0-7472 GCA_035501635.1 Solirubrobacteraceae bacterium
GTCGGTGCGGGCGGAGACGAGCTCCACGAAGTCCACCGCGTCGCGCACCCGCTCCTTGGAGTCCTGGGTGTATCTGGCCATCACCGCAACGCTAGCTCTTCCGGGCCCCCGGCCCGCCTCAGGGGGCGAACGCGCGGGGAACCCGAAGCTCGGTGAACTCCCGGATGCAGAAGCGGTCGGTCATGCCCGCCAGGTAGTCGGTCACCCGCTGGGCCACCGCCGCTGCCGACAGATCGAGGGCGCTGCCCGGACCCTCTCCCCCGGCCGGCGCTCCCTCGGGCGGCGCTCCCCCGATGCCCGCCGCGTCGACGCCGGCTCCCTCGCGACCTCCCCCAGCCAGGTTGGGCAGCAGCTCGGGGTGGGTCACGTAGTGCTCGAACAGGGCCCTGATCACAGCGGCTATACGAGCGTGCTCGGCGCGCACCGCGGCGCCCAGGTAGACGCGCTCGAACATGAACTCCCGCAGGGTCCCCATCGCCCGCCCCGCCTCGTCTCCCTGCACGATGTCCCCGGCCCGGGCGGAGTGCTCCACGAGGTCGTGCACGAGCGCGTCGATGCGACTCGAGCCGGTGTTCCCAAGCGTCTCGATCGCCTCGGCGGGCAGGTCGCGCTCGTGCAGCAGGCCGGCGCGCAGGGCGTCGTCGATGTCGTGGTTGATGTAGGCCACCCGGTCGATCAGCCGCACGATGCGCCCCTCCAGCGTCTCGGGAGCCTCGGCCCGTCCGGAGTGGCGCGCGATGCCTTCGCGCACAGCCTCGGTGAGGTTCAGGCCGGCGCCGTCTCGCTCGAGGTGCTCCACCACCCGCAGCGAGTGCTCGTAGTGGCGAAAGCCCCCGCCGAAGGTGCGGCGCAGGCAGCTGTCGAGCACCTCCTCGCCGATGTGCCCGAAGGGAGGGTGCCCGAGGTCGTGCCCGAGGCCAATGGCCTCGGTGAGATCCTCGTTGAGCGACAGGGCCCGCGTGACGGTGCGCGAGATGCTCGTGACCTCGAGCGTGTGCGTGAGTCGCGTGCGGTAGTGATCGCCCTCGGGCGCCACGAACACCTGCGTCTTGTGGGCCAGCCGTCTGAAGGCCTTGCAGTGCACGATGCGGTCCCTGTCGCGCTGGAAGGGCGTGCGCAGCTCGCAGTCGGCCTCGGGATGGGCTCGCCGGGCGGGGTAGGAGGGGGTGGCCAAGGGCGAGAGCAGCTCGCGCTCCCGGGCCTGGATGCGCCGGGCGAAGGCCGCCGCGACCGACCGCTGTTCGCCCGTGAGGCTCATGCCCTCGATTGTGCCAGCCTCAGATGCCGCCCACGGCGGGCGCGAGGCGCACGTGGGCGTGGTGCTCGAGCGTCTCCGAGATCGCCCGTTCCACCACGCCGAGCGCGGCGTCGCGGGCCGCCGGCGTCTCGCTCAAGGGTCGCGCGAGAGCCTCGCTCATGAAGTGGTAGGAGTCCTCGTCCAGCGCGAACGAGCCCGCCTCGCAGGCGCCGCACACCACCCCGCCGGCGGCGCCGGAGAAGCCCACGAGACCCTCCGGCTCCCCGCAGGAGGCGCAGGCGCCGAGCTGGGGCGCGAGGCCCGCCGCGTGCATGAGCTTCAGCCGGAAGGCCAGCGCTCCGGGACGCGCACCGCCGGCCGGGTCGCCCGCCGCGCCGCCCGCCCGCCGGTCGAGCAGCATGAGCTTGCGGCAGAGCAGGTGAAAGACGCCGGGGTGGGGCTCTGAGGTCTCGAACAGGCGGCTCACCGCGTCGCACGCCCGCGCGGCCGCGTCGAGAGCCAGCGCGTCGCCTCGCAGACGTGGGTGCCCCTCCACGGTCTGGGCGCCCGTGACCGTGAGCAGCTCTCCGCGCCCTTCGTGGAGCTCGAGCTGCAGGCGAAAGAAGGGCTCCAGGCGCCCGCCGAAGCGACTGCGCGCCCGCCGCACGCCCTTGGCGATGGCGCCCATCCGGCCGCGGTGCGGGGTGTAGAGGTGCAGGATGCGATCCGCCTCGCCGTAGCGCATCGAGCGCAGCACCACCGCCTCTGTCTTCACGGGCCCGCCGGACATCCCTTCATGTTGAGCGATGCCCCCGACGCTCCCGCGGCCGGCCGCTATATTTTATGAAGTAATGCGTGAGGTGACCGTCTACAGCACCGATCCCTGCTCCTTCTGTGCGCGCGTGAAGGGCATCCTGGAGGCCCATGGGGCGACCTTCACCGAGGTGAACCTCACCAGGGACCCCGACGGCCGGGTGGAGCTGGCCAGGCGCACCGGCATGATGACCTTCCCCCAGGTGCTCGTCGACGGGGATCTGCTCGGGGGCTTCCGGGAGGTTCAGCAGGCGGCTGACAGCGGTCGCCTGGAGGAGCTGCTCGGCGCCGGCTCTCCGAGCTCCTAGGCGCGCCTTTGTCGCGGCGGGCGCTGGCAGCGCTCGCACACGTAGGTTCCCCGTCCCGCCACCACCAGCTTGACGATCGGCCGCCCGCAGCGCACGCAGGGCTCGCCGGCGCGGCGATGCACGAGGAAGCGATCCTGGAAGGAGCCTCGCACGCCATCCACGTGACGGAAGTCATCGATGCTGGCCCCCCGCGCGTCGATGCCTTCGGCCAGCGCCTCGATCAGCCCCTCCCGCAGGCGCTCCAGCTGCGCGCGGCTCAGCGACCCGGCGGGCCGCAGCGGATGGATGGCCGCGCGAAACAGGGCCTCGTCGGCGTAGATGTTGCCCACGCCCGCGATCCGTCGCTGGTCCAATAGCAGCGCCTTGATCGGCGTGCGCCGCCCGCGGACGATGGCGCGCAGGTGCTCGGCGGTGAAGCCCTCCGCGAAGGGCTCGAGACCGAGGCGCGCGGCGAAGAACTCCTCCAAAGCCGCCTCTCCCAGCAGCAGCTCGCCCGTGCCAAAGCGCCGGGGGTCGACGATCGCCAGGCGAGAACCCCGCCTGCCGCCCGCGCGCGTGCCACCCGCGCCGCGCGCCGGCGGGCCGAGCTCGATGCTCACCCGCACGTGGCCTGGCTCGGGATCGGGCTCGCTCAGGATCGAGCCGGTCATGCGCAGGTGCTGCACGAGGAACACCTCGCCCGAGAGGCGCCAGATCAGGTACTTGCCGCGACGCTCCAGCGCCTGCACGCGCCTGCCCGTGATGGCGTCGGCGAGCTCCCGCGGCGCGAGCGGCCGCGACCAGCGGGCATCGAGGATCTCCACGCGCCGCAGCCGCCGGCCCTCCACGAGCGGCGCGAGCTGTCCCCTGATCGTCTCAACCTCGGGCAGCTCGGGCATCGCCCGTGCAGCTTATGAGCCGGCGAGAAAGGACGTCCCGGGCAGTCCGGGCGCGTCCTCGCCGGTGAGCCAGTGCGGGACCGTCGCCCCCGCGTCCGCGAGCGGCCCGTCGTGAGCGCCGACGCCGCAGCGTCGATCACCAGCACGATCGCGCGCTCGTTCGCCTCGCCGACCATCGCCTGGATGCCTCGCCTCAGCCGCGCCGGCGCGCTCGGGGGTGGGCCTCGAAGTAGACGTCCTTCAGGCGGTCGGCGGAGAGGTGGGTGTAGATCTGGGTGGTGGCGAGATCGGCGTGGCCGAGCATCTCCTGCAGGGAGCGCAGGTCACAGCCGCCGGCGAGCAGGTGCGTGGCGAAGGTGTGGCGCAGCGTGTGGGGGCTCATCTTGCGCTCGAGTCCCACGGTGCGCGCGTGGCCCTTGACGATCTTGTAGAGGCCCTGACGGGTGAGGCCGCCGCCGCGGCGGTTGACGAACAGCCTGGCCTGCACCTGCACGCCCACCAGCGGCGGACGGCCGTGGCGCAGGTAGGACTCCACGGCGGCCACCGCCCGCGCGCCGACCGGCACGATGCGCTCCTTCTCGCCCTTGCCGCGCGCCAGCAGCATCCGCTCCTCGAGGTCGATGTCCGCGAGCGTGAGCTCGATGGCCTCGGAGGCGCGCAGCCCGCACGCGTACATCAGCTCCAGCAGCGCCCGGTCGCGCAGCGCCGGCGGATCGTCGCCGTGCGGAGCCTGGAGCAGCCGGGAGACCTCGTCGCGGGTGAGCGCCCGGGGCAGCGTCTGGCCGCGGCGCGGCCCGCGCAGCTCGGCGGTGGGGTCGTGCTCGACGATGCCCTCCCGGCGCAGGTGGCGATAGAAGGAGCGCAGGCAGGCGGCCTTGCGCTGCAGCGTCGCCGGTGCCGCCGAGGAGCCCGCCAGCTGCGCGAGGAAGGCCGCCAGATCGCCGTGCTGGGCCTGCGGAACGGGCACCTCGCGCTCGCGCAGGAACCGGTCGAGTTGCAGCAGGTCGCCGCGATAGGCCTCCAGCGTGTTGCGCGAAAGCCCCCGCTCGAGCTCGAGGTGGGCGAGGAAGTCCAGCAGCAGCGGCGCGATCTCCCCGGTGGTGGAGTACCGGCTCGCGGCCTGCGCCGCCGCGGTGGGCGCGGGGCGCGTTACGGGGGCGCGGACGGAGGTCACGCTCCGAGCTTCGCCTCTCCCCTCTGCCCTCCTTCTCCGCCGGCTCGCGTCTGCGCTGACGGGGCGGTTCGCCGCAGGGAGATGTCGCGGTGTGCCGGTTCCTCGCCGGGCCTCGTGGGCTCCTCGCCGGGGCTCTCCGCGGGGCTTGTGTGGGCCGCGAGCTCCGCCAGCGCCGATCCTCCGGCGAGGGCGGCCGCGAAGAACAGGGGATCCTCGAGCAGGCCGCGTCCCATCGTGCGCGCCGGCAGCCCCGAGCTCGCGAAGCCGGGCAGATCCACCGGCGCCCGGCGCCAGTCGTGGCGGGTGATGCGAGCCGGGCGCTCCACGTCGAGCTCGAGTCCCGGCCGGGCGGGCGTCGCCGCGCCGAACACCGCGCCGAGGCCCGCCCGCAGCTCGGCGCCCACGGGCGAGCGCATTCCGGCGGGCAGCGCCACGGTGACGGGCTCGAGCAGCAGGTCGAGCACGGTGAGGGTGTGGTGGGAGATGCCGCGATGGCGCGCGCGGGGGTCGCTGGAGGACATGCGCGCCACGAGCAGCGTCGCGCAGCCGAGCGCCAGCGCGACGTGGGCGGAGTCCAGCGCGGCGAGCCCGCCGTGGCCGAGCGGGGCACCGGCGCCCACGATCCCGGGGCCGGGTCCGCACAGCGCCGCGTCCCATTCCAGGGAGTTGAGCCCGTGGTGGATCGCCGCGGCGGTGGTGATCGCCTCACCCTCGCCTCCATATGCCGCGCCGGCCGTGAGGTGGCCCGCGAGCATGCCCCGCTCGCGCAGCTCTCGCACCACCCGGGAGCGCCCGCCGGGCAGCGCTCCGCCCTCGGTCTGCACGTAGCCCAGACGCAGTCCCGGCGCCGCCTGCGCGAACGCCCACGCCACCGCCGCGAGCTGGCCGTGCAGCGCCAGCACCGCCACCGGCCGCTCGAGGTCCGCGCGCAGCCGCTCGTCGTGCACGGGCGTCACGGTGTGCTGCAGGCTCGTGTAGTTGAGCTTCATCACGCTCGCCCCCGGCGCGCCGTCGCCGGCGAGGCCCCGCGTGAGGTTCACGTGCACCACGTCAAAGCCCCCCGAGCCGAGGCCGAGATCGAGCGCCTGCACGTTGACGATCACTTCGTCTCCGGCCTGCGCGGCGCCCACGAGGGCCACGTCGGCGATCGCCGCCCGCGGCCGTCCCGCCCCGGCGCGGCCGCCCAGCTCCACGAGCAGCTCCTGCTCGGGCTCCTCGGGCGATCCGGCCTGCACCACCAGGGCGCGGCGGAGCTTCAACATTGCTCTCGCGGCGGCAGCGCCTCGACGCTGACGTCCACGTCGCACTCCCACTCGGGAGTGTTGGCGAGCTCGTGCGCGCGGGCGATCAGCTCGGCCGAGATGGCCTGAGCGCTTCGCTCGTCGAGATCGTGGAAGACCACCTGGACACGCAGACCCCCCGTTTCGCCGACGCTGGCGGGTGGACGGGAGGCCCTGGCCGCTCGGGCGCTCACCCGCGACCCGCGCCGCTCGGCGCCACGCTCGCGCTTGCCGATCCGACGTCCGCCGCGGTGGCCTGATGGCCGGGACTGCCGGCCCGGCTCTCCGCGTCGCCGCGATGGCGAATCAGGGCGGCGGCGAGGAACTCCCGGAACAGCGGCGCCGGGCGCTCGGGTCGGGACTTGAACTCGGGGTGGAACTGGGAGGCCACGAAGAACGGGTGCTCGTCGAGCTCGATCGCCTCCACCAAGCGCTCGTCGGGCGAGGTGCCCGACACCACGAGCCCCGCGCTCTGCAGGCGCTTGCGCAGCAGGTTGTTGACCTCGTAGCGATGACGGTGGCGCTCGTAGACGACGGCCTCGCCGTAGATCTCCCGGGCGCGCGTGTCGTTGTGCAGCTTGATCGGGTCGGCCCCCAGGCGCATGGTGCCGCCGAGGTCGGCGATCTCCTTCTGCTCGGGCAGCAGGTCGATCACCGGGAAGGGGGTCTCGAGGTCGAACTCGCTGGAATTGGCGCCCTCCATGCCGGCCACGTCGCGCGCGAACTCGCACACCGCCACCTGCATGCCCAGGCAGATCCCCAGATAGGGGATGCCCTGCTCGCGCGCCACACGGGCGGCGACGATCTTGCCCTCGATCCCGCGCCCGCCGAAGCCGCCGGGGATGAGGATGCCGTCGGCCTCGCGCAGCGTGCGCATCGCGGGCCCGTCGGGGTCCTCGAGGCTCTCGGAGTCGATCCACTCGATCTGAACTCGAGCGTCGTGGGCGCCCGCGGCGTGGCGCAGCGCCTCGTTCACCGACAGGTAGGCGTCCTCGAGCTTCACGTACTTGCCCACCAGCGCGATGCTCACCGTCTCGCTCGCCCGCCGCGCCCGTTCGATCGGCTCCCGCCACGCCGCCAGCTCGGGCGCGGGAGCCTCCAGGCCGAAGTGCTCGAGCACGAAGTCGTCCACCCCCTGCTCGCGAAACACCAGCGGCACCTCGTAGATGTCGGGCACGTCGCGGGCGGAGACCACGGCCTCCACGGGCAGGCTCGCGAACAGCGCGATCTTCTTGCGGATCTCGTGCGAGAGGGCGCCCTCGGAGCGGCACATGAGCATGTCCGGCGCGATGCCGATGCGCCGCAGCTCGTTCACGGAGTGCTGCGTGGGCTTGGTCTTCAGCTCGCCCGCGTGGCCGATGTAGGGCACCAGCGTGAGGTGGATGAACATGCAGCGCCGCGCCCGCACGTCAACGGGGAACTGGCGGATCGCCTCCAGGAACGGCAGCGACTCGATGTCCCCGACGGTGCCGCCGATCTCGGTGATCACGAAGTCCACGTCGCTGGACTCGGCGATCAGGCTGATGCGCTGCTTGATCTCGTCGGTGATGTGGGGCACCACCTGCACGGTGCCGCCGAGGTAGTCCCCGCGGCGCTCGCGCCGGATCACCGTGTCGTAGACCCCGCCGGCGGTGACGTTGGAGGCGCGGCTGGTGTTCGCGTCGGTGAAGCGCTCGTAGTGGCCGAGGTCGAGGTCGGTCTCGGCGCCGTCCTCGGTGACGAACACCTCGCCGTGCTGGTAGGGGGACATCGTGCCGGGGTCGACGTTGATGTAGGGGTCGA
>DATJVV010000307.1:0-4282 GCA_035501635.1 Solirubrobacteraceae bacterium
TGCGAACGAAGGTCGCCGAGGACTTCGCCACGGCCTTCCAGTCAGTCGACCTGATCGCCACGCCGACCGCGCCCGGGGTGGCCTTCGAGCTCGGCGAGAAGACCGCCGACCCGTGGGCGATGTACCTCAGCGACTACTTCACCGTGCCGATGTCGCTCGCGGGAATCCCCGCCATCTCCATTCCGTGCGGGCTGAGCGCCGCAGGCGACGGCGAGGGCAGGCCGGACCTCCCGGTGGGTCTCCAGCTCGCTGCCCCCGCGTTCGCAGAGAACCGGCTGCTTGACGCCGCCTATGCCCTCGAGCAGGCGATCGGCTTCGACGGGAGCTCCGCTCGTGTCTGAGGCCGCCAGCCTCGAAGCCGTCATCGGCCTCGAGATCCACGTGCAGCTGAAGACGCGCACGAAGATGTTCTGCGGCTGTGAGCTCTCCTTCGGCGAGGAGCCCAACACGCGCACCTGCCCGGTGTGCCTCGGCCTGCCGGGGGCGCTGCCGGTGGCCAACGCGGGGGCGGTGCGGCTGGGACTGATCATCGGCCTGGCGCTCGGCTGCGAGCTGGCGCCGCGGTCGATCTTCCACCGCAAGAACTACTTCTACCCCGACCTGCCCAAGGGCTACCAGATCTCCCAGTTCGACGAGCCGCTGTGCCGGGGCGGACACCTCGGGGAGGTGCGCATCCACCGGGTGCACCTGGAGGAGGACGCGGCCAAGCTGATCCACGTGGGTGAGAGCGGGCGCATCCACGGCTCGCGGGAGAGCGTGGTGGACTTCAACCGCGGCGGCACGCCGCTGGCGGAGATCGTCACCGAACCGGACCTGCGCAGCGCCGAGCAGGCGAGCGAGTGGCTGAAGCTGCTGCGCACCACCCTGCGCCAGCTGGGGGTCTCGGACGTGAACATGGAGGAGGGGTCGCTGCGCTGCGACGCGAACATCTCGCTGCGCCCGGCGGGCTCGAAGGAGCTGGGGGTGAAGACGGAGCTCAAGAACATGAACTCCTTCCGCTTCATCGAGCGGGGCATTCGGGCGGAGATCGCCCGCCAGGAGAAGATCATCGAGGGGGGCGGGCAGGTGGCTCAGGAGACGCTTCACTTCGACCCCGCCTCGGGCGCCATCACCTCGCTTCGCTCCAAGGAGGAGGCCCACGACTACCGCTACTTCCCCGAGCCCGACCTGGTGCCGGTGGGGATCGACGAGGCGATGGTGGCGGACGCGCGAGCGGCGCTCGGGGAGCTGCCGGCGGATCGGGCGCAGCGCTACGAGCGGGAGCTGAGTCTGAGCGCCGAGAGCGCGCGGCTGCTGGCGTTTCGGGGAGAGCTGGGGGAGTACTTCGAGGCGGCCCTGGCCGCGGATACCGATCCCGCGCCGCGGCCGCGGACGCTCGCCAACTGGGTCGCGGGGGAGCTCACGGGCAGGCTCGGCGAAGTGGAGCCCGGCGATTCGCGCGTGAGCCCGGCGGCGCTGGCGAGCCTCGTGGGCATGCTCGGCGCCAAGCGCGTCAGCGTGGGTGCGGCACGGCAGGTGCTCGAGCGACTGGTGGAGCAGGGGGGCGATCCGCGGGAGATCGTCGCGGCCGAGGGCCTGGAAGCGATGGACGGCGGGGACGGCGAGCTCGCGGCGGTGGTGGCGGCGGCGCTGGCGGCGAACCCTGACGCGGCGGAGCGGGTGAAGGCGGGCAACGCCAAGGCGATCGGGCCGATCGTTGGCTACGTGATGCGCGAGACCAAGGGTCGGGCGGACGGCGGCGAGGTGGCGCGGCTCGTGAACGAGCAGCTGGGGGTCTGAGACACGCGCGACATCCGGGATCGCCACATTTTGGACTCCGGGCCAAAGGCGGAAGCGAGGATTTCCGCCAAGATGGCTGCCATGAACCAAGCACCGGCCAACCAGATCGCCTCATCCCCGCGAAGGTTCATGCTGCTGCCAGAACAGGGAGACGATGTCTCGAGTCGGGGTTCGCGGATTCGTCGCTATCGGCTGGCGAGCGTCGGCCGGCCAGGTCCCTCCGGCTTCCCTCGGCCGGAAGCGAGCGCGGCGCGGCCGGGCGGGGTGGCGATTCCCGCCCGGCCGTCCCCGCGGCGGTGAGAGACGGTCCGAGGCCTGAGAGGAGCGCGCGCTTGGATCTGAGGGAACGCGTGTGAACGCGAGCGGTGGCGGGGGTGGCCGTTCGGTGGGGTACCCTCTTAGGAGATGAACCAGCAGCCCTCTCAGTCGAGCTCGATCGGGCGCACCGTGGTGGCGGTGCTGGTACTGCTGGTGGTGGGCTACTTCCTGCTGCACGTGCTCATCGGGGTGGCCGCGGCGCTCGCGGGCTTCGTGCTCGTGATCGCGGCGATCGCCGCCGTGGTCTGGGCGTTGCGCGTGCTCCTCTGAGGGGCGGACGAGGTGGGCGTTGAAGGCGCGGGCTACCTGGTGGTGGCCCTCTGCTTCGGCCTGGCGGGAGGCGTCGTGGGCAAGATCAAGGGCAGCTCGTTCTGGCTGTGGTTCCTGATCTCCGCGGCGGTGCCCGTGTTTGGGCTGTTGGCCGCGATCGCCTACCGCTTCGAGCGCGACGAGCTGCGCCGGCGCTGCCCGCGGTGCGGTCGGGTGACGAAGATCTACGACGCCATCTGCACTCGGTGCGGCACCGAGCTGGAGTTCCCGGAGGTGGCGATCGCGCCGGAATCCTGGCAGTCGCGGCATTCCGGATAAGGGAGCCCGAAGCTTCCACCCATCTATAACTTCGAAGATGGACAGGGCAGCGACCAAGACGCCGATCCTGGGCGACGCGCCGGGCGCCTCCGGCGGGCCGCGGGGGCGCCCGCGGGGCGAGCGGCCAGGGCCCGAGGGGCCCGAGGGGCGCGAGGGGCTGATCGCGCGTCTGATCCACCGGGCGGGATACGCCGACGAGCGGGATTTCCTGCTGCGGGTGGTGCAGCCCGCGCTGGTGGGGATGATCGACGGGACGGTGTCCTCGCTGGCGCCGATCTTCGCGGCGGCGGTGTCCTCGAACTCGCACACGGCGCTGGTGGTGGGGTTCGCCACGGCCCTCGGAGCCGGGGTGAGCATGGGCATCTCCGAGGCCCTCTCGGACACCGGTGAAGAAACGGGCCGGGGCTCGCCGCTGGTGCGAGGGTCGATCACCGGCGGGATGACGGCGCTGGGCGGCATCTTTCACACGCTGCCGTTCTTCATCTCCGACGTGCACAAGGCGCTGCTCGTCGCCGGCGGAGTGGTGGCGGTGGAGCTGTTCGTGATCGCCTGGGTGCGCAAACGCTTCCTCGACGTGTCCCTGCGCTCATCCTTCGTGGTGGTGACGCTGGCGGGGGCGATCGTGCTGGCGATAGGGGTGGCGGTGGGCTCCTCCTGAGAGCTCCCCCGCGGCGTCCCGGGAGCCCTCCCGCGGCGCCTGGCGGCAAAAACCCGCTGTTAGACTCCCGTTATGCGCGCGGTGGACGCGATCATGGAATGCCTGAAGGCGGAGGGCGTGGAGGTCGTGTTCGGCCTGCCCGGGGGTGCGAACCTGCCCACCTACGACGCGTTCGTGGGAGCCGGCATCCGGCACATCCTCGTGCGTCACGAGGCGGGCGGAGGCCACGCCGCGCAGGGCTACGCCAAGGCCAGCGGCCGGGTGGGCGTGGCGTTCGCCACCAGCGGCCCGGGGGCCACGAACCTGATCACGCCGATCTGTGACGCGATGATGGACTCGGTGCCGGTGGTGTTCATCACCGGCCAGGTGCGCACGGAGCTGCTGGGCACCGACGGTTTTCAGGAGGCGGACACGATCGGGATCACGATGCCGGTGGTCAAGCACTCGTTCATGATCCAGCGCCCCCAGGAGATCCCGCGGGCGATCCACGAGGCCTTTCACATCGCCCGCACCGGCCGACCGGGCCCGGTGCTGGTGGACATTCCGCAGGACCTCTCGCGCGGGGAGATCGACTACGAGCCGGTGGGCGATCTGCGCCTGCCCGGCTATCAGCCGACCACCGAGGGCAACCAGAAGCAGATTCGCCAGGCCGCCAAAGCTCTGGCGGCGGCGCAGCGGCCGGTGATCTATGCGGGAGGCGGGGTGGTGAACGCCAACGCCTCGCCGGAGCTCGTGGAGCTGGGGCGCTGCGACCGCTTTCCGGTGACGTGCACGCTGATGGGCCTCGGCGCGTTCCCGGCGCGGATGGAGGGCAAGCCCAATGCGCAATGGCTGGGGATGCTCGGCATGCACGGCACGCGCGCCGCCAACTACGCCATGGACGAGGCCGACCTGATCTGCGCGGTGGGGGCTCGCTTCGACGATCGCGTGACGGGCAAG
>DATJVV010000308.1:0-5109 GCA_035501635.1 Solirubrobacteraceae bacterium
TCCAGGGGCTGATCGTGATCGCCATCGCGGGCCTCGTGGAAGTGCCCTACGAACTCTCCCTGATCCTCACGCTGTTCGCGCTCTCGCTGCTGCTGGCCTTCGCGATCACCGCCTTCGGCGTGATGTTCGCGGCGCGCGTGAACCAGATGCAGTCCTTCATGGCGCTCATGCAGATGGCGATCATGCCCATGTTCTTCCTCTCCGGCGCCATGTTCTCGGTGGCCAACCTGCCCCAGTGGCTGGCGATCCTCAACCGCCTGGACCCCCTCACCTACGCCGTGGAGCCGATGCGCCAAGCGGTGTTCGCCCACCTGGACATCAGCGAACAGGCCCGCAGGGCCCTCAACCCCGGCGTCACCTGGTTTGGCTGGCACGTGCCCACCGGCCTGCAGGCCGCGGTGATCGCGCTGCTGGGCCTGGCGATGCTGGGGGTGGCCATCGCCGAGTTCTCCCGCGCGGAGTAGAGGCCCCGCCCGCGGGCGGGCGAGCTCAGGACTCGACGGTCTCGGCCGGACGCGACGCCGGCTCGATCGCCTGGGCGGAGATGCCCAGCAGCGGGTCGGCGTCGGGGACGTTGCCCGAGGCGGGGTCCACGAGGCTCATGGCCTGGGCGAGACGGTCCTGTTCGCGCAGGATGCGCCGTTCGGTGAGCGGCTGCAGGAGGCCGCCGAGGACGATCGCGGCGCCCACCCAGCGGGGCGCCCACAGGCGCGGGGAGCGGCGTTCGATACCGCGCTCGATCGCGTCCACCGCGCTGGAGAGGGGGGCGGGGTTGCGCATGAACGCGGGGGAGGCGTCGTTGAGCACTTCGACCGGCCGCTGGGAGTAGCTGGCGCGCACGAGGTCTGTGTCGATGAAGCCGAAGTAGGCGCAGCCCACGCGCGCGCCGCTGGGGGCGGTCTCCATGCGCAGGGCGTCGCTGAAGGCCTCCACGCCGGCCTTGGTGGCGGTGTAGGGGCCCATCAGGGGGGCGTGGGCGACGGCGGCCAGCGAGGCCACGTTGAGCAGGTAGCCCCGCCGTTTGGAGATCTGGTCGATGACCGCCCGGTCGGTGCGCCACACGCCCAGCAGGTTCACCGCGAAGGTGCGCTCCACCTGCTCGATCGGGGCGGTGGCTAGGGCGCCCATGAACGCGAGGCCCGCGTTGGCGATCGCCACGTCGACGCCCCCGAAGCGCTCCACGGTGCCCGCCACCGCCCGCTCCAGCGCCTCGAAGTCGGTGACGTCCGCCTCGAACACCGCGGCCCGCTCACCGAGGCGGGCGGCGAGCTCGTGCATGCGCTCTGGCTCCAGGCCCACGAGGGCCACGTTGGCGCCCTTGCGGTACAGGCGCTCGGCGGTGGCGGCGCCGATGCCCCGGGCGGCGCCGGTGATGAAGATCGTGCGCCCGGCAACGTTGTAGAGCTCGCGGGCGCGGCTCATACCGGCAGGGCCTCGCGCTCGACGCTGGGCGAGGGCGCGGCGAGGGGGGCGCCGGCGAAGCGCATGGCGCCGTCCTCGATCGGGGAGCGGCGCAGGTGAAGGATGTCCAGCGGATAGTTCTGGCGCAGCCGCCAGGGGGTCTTTGAGCCCTGCTTGGGGAACTGGTGGATGGACCGCTGGATGTAGCCCGAGGAGAAGTCGATCAGCGGCTGCTCGCGCACCGTGGGGTCGCTGTTGTGGGGCTCGCACACGCGGTGGCCGTGGGCGTCCATGTGGTTGAGCAGGCGGCAGACGTACTCGCAGGTGAGGTCGCACTTCAGCGTCCAGGACGCGTTGGTGTAGCCGAGGGCCATCGCCATGTTGGGAACGCCGGAGAGCATCATGCCTTTGTAGGCCATCGTCCGGGAGAGGTCCACCTCGCGGCCGTCCACCGCGAAGCTCGCGCCCCCGAGCAGCAGCAGGTTCAGGCCGGTGGCGGTGACAACCACGTCGGCGTCGAGCTCGGCGCCGGAGGAGAGGCGGATGCCGTGCTCGGTGAAGGAGTCGATCGTGTCGGTGGCCACGGACGCGCGGCCGGCGGCGATCGCCGCGAACAGGTCCCCGTCGGGGACCAGGCACAGGCGCTGATCCCAGGGGTCGTAGGTGGGTTTGAAATGCGTGTCGATGTCATAGCCGGGGGGCAGCTGGCGTTCCAGGCCCCTGCGAATGAGGCCCTTCACGAAGCCCGGCCGGCGGCGGGAGAGCTGGTAGACGAGGGTGGCCAGCAGCACGTTCTTCCAGCGCACGAGCGCGTAGGCGCGCTCCTCGGGCAGCAGCCGGCGCACGAGCCTGGCGAGGGGATCCACGGCGGGCAGCGAGAGCACGTAGCTGGGGGAGCGCTGGAGCATCGTGACGTGGGCGGCGCGCTGCGCCATCGCCGGCACGAGCGTCACCGCGGTGGCGCCCGAGCCGATCACCACCACGCGCCTGCCCGCGTAGTCGAGCTCCTCGGGCCAGTGCTGGGGATGCACCACCTCACCCTGGAAGCGCTCGATGCCGGCGAACTGTGGCGAGTAGCCTTCGTCGTAGCGGTAGTAGCCGCTGCACATCAGCAGGAAGCTCGCGCCGATGCTCACGCGCTCGCCGGTGTCCGCGCGCTCGGCCTCAACGCTCCAGCGGGCCTCCTCGCTGGAGAACTCCGCGCGCACCACCCGCTGGCCGAAGCGGATGTGACGCTCGACGTCGTGCTCGCGGGCGGTGTCGCGCACGTAGTCGCGGATGGAGGCGCCGTCGGCGATCGACCTGTCCTGCCGCCACGGTCGGAAGGAGTAGCCCAGGGTGTACATGTCCGAGTCCGAGCGGATGCCCGGATAGCGGAACAGGTCCCAGGTGCCGCCGATCGCCTCGCGGGCCTCGAGGATGGCGTAGCTCTTGCTGGGGCACCGCGCCTGCAGGTGGCAGGCGGCGCCGATGCCCGAGAGGCCCGCGCCCACGATCAGCACGTCGACGTGCTCGAGCTCGGAGTCCGGCTTCGGCGGGGCGGGCTCTGCGGTCTGGAGGGGCATGAGCTTGCCAGTAGGCTAGCCGATCGGCCAATCCAATCGGTGCTGGTGCTCGACGGGGAGGAGCACATGCGGCTGAGCGTCGAGATGGCCGAGGTGCTGCGCTTGGCGGTGCCCGCCCTCGACCTGGAGCTGCTGCGCGAGCGCCCCGACCCGGTGGTGCTGCGCGGGATCACGCTCGTGCCCAAGCACGGCGTGCGCGTGCGCGTGCTGGCGCGGCGGGGGTTGGGGGGAGCGAGCGCGCCCGCGCTGGCGCAGCTCACGGCTCGCTGAGACGTTTGGGCGGGGCGACCAGCCGCGGCGGAGTCTCGCGGGAGGGAGCCTTGGCCGGACGGCTCCCTTCGCGAGCGTGCGAGCGGGTCAGGCCTCGAGGTCGAGCTTGACCTCGCAGGCGTCCACCGAGGCGCGGGTGCCGGGGGTGTCGGAGGCGTCCATGGCCTCGAACACCTTCGCGCCCGCCTCCATGTCGGCGGCGCTGTTGAAGTGCTGGAGCACCAGGGCGGTCTGCTGGGCCGCGTCGTGCAGGACCGTGAGGCCGGTGGCGGGCACCCCTGGGGGCGGTCCGCCGGCCGCCTTGACGCGGTCTTCAAGGGATTGCATGTGCTCGGAGCTGACGCCCGTGAAGCGAACGGCGCGCGTGTACATGTGGAGCCTCCTGTTGGTCGAATGGAGCAGACGACGCTAGCCGCTGGCCGCGCGGGCGTCAACGGGCGCGGAGTCGGCGAAGGCCGTCCCCGAGGCCGCCGCGAGCGGGCCTTCCCGCGCCGTCCGCGAGCGGCCCTCACCGCGCACTACCGCACTACCATGGGGGCGTGTCCGCTCAGGAGGTGCCCGGCGGCGTGGTGCATGAGCTGCCCTCGGATCTGCGCGCGGCGCTGATCGCGCACACCGATGTGCTGGACGCCTGGATGGACATCACACCGCTGGCCAGGAACGAGTTCATCTGCTGGGTGGAGGACGCCAAGCGGCAAACCACCCGGGAACGGCGCATTCGCCGCACGCGGGAAGAGCTCGAGGAAGGCAAACGACGGCCCTGCTGCTGGCCGGGGTGCAAGCACCGCGAGCGCAACGGGCGGTGAGGGCTGATCGACTTCACGATCCGCCTTCGACGAGCCCGATGAGGAGGGCTGACCGGCTCCCATCTGCATCTGGTCCGCCGTCGGAGTCTTCCGCCGTAGCCCGAGCCGAAGCGGGGACAGCGACCGGTGCCAATGCGCTTGGTAGGACAGCTCTCCAACCAGTCGGATCCTCTGGGGGCGGTGCTCCGCGCCGTGCCGTGACGGTGGTCGCGGAGATGGCTATCGCGGATCGCTGCCGTAGGCTGTGGAGCGGTGGCGGATGGCGGCGACGCGGACGGTCTTCTCGTCGTCTGCAAGCTGGTAGATGATCCGGTATGCCCCTACTCGGAGTGAGTGGAGTCCGCGAAGCCTGCCCCGCAGGGGATAGCCCGCATCTGGTTCTCGCTGGAGCAGTGCGAGCGCTTCCTCGGCCGCGTCGATGAGCGGCCAGTCGAGCGCGAGAAGCTCGGTACGCGCACGTCGCGCGAGAACCAGTCGCGCCACCGGCTAGCTTGTCGCCCGTCTCTCGGCGAGATCCTCACGCAGGTCTCCGAAGTCGATCACTTCGCCTCGTGAAATCTCCTCGAGGCCTGCCTGCACTGCCTCCAGCGTGGCCGCATCCGAGAGAATCTCAGCGGTCTCCTCCAATGCGTTGTACTCGTCGACTGGCACGAGCGCGGCCGCGGGTCGTCCGTTGCGTGTCACCACCACATGATCGCGCCGGTCGGCTACATCGCTGAGCACCTCTGCCAGGTTGCTCCGAAACTCGCGCACCGGGATGATCTTCGTCATCGGATATAGTGTACCAAATCAGGTACACAGCAAGCGGAGGGGTCGCCGCCAATGCCCCGTGCGGGACTCGAACCCGCCCCACCGGATTAAAAGTCCGGCGCTCTACCAGATGAGCTAACGGGGCCTGCGGCCGCACAGTGTCGCAGATGCCCTGCGGCGCGTGGGGCGGCAACGCGCGGGCCGGCGCGCCCTGGAAGGCGCCTCGCGGCGTGCCCCGCGCCCGGCGCCTTCTCCGAACAGACGACCAAGCCCGCCGGCCGGCCGAGCCGGCTTCGCGGGGCGGGTGCGCTAGTCCT
>DATJVV010000309.1:0-6180 GCA_035501635.1 Solirubrobacteraceae bacterium
CGCCATGGGCTGGCCCGACCCTGACGCCACCTTCCACGTGGACGAGCACGTCTACGCCCACATGTCTTTGCGCGAGTCCGGCCAGCGCGCCCACGCCGCCTGGAGCGAGCGCTTTCAGTCCTGGCGCGACGCCAATCCCGATCTCGCCGCCGACTGGGACCTCGCCTGGCGGGGATCGGGCCTGCGCGAGGGCTGGCGCGAGGCCCTCCCCGAGTTCGCTCCCGGCCAGCAGCTCGCCACCCGCGCCGCCGGCCAGAAGACCATGGCCGCCTTCTCCGCCCATTCCCCCACCACCATCGGCGGCGCCGCCGACCTGGTGGAGTCCACCAAGACCCTCTTCGAGGGCGCCGGCGAGTTCTCGCGCGTGCACTCCGGCCGCAACGTCCCCTTCGGCATCCGCGAGCACGCCATGGGCGCCATCGTCAACGGCGCCGCCGCCCACGGCGGCATCGTCAAGCCCTACGGCTCCACCTTCCTCATCTTCTCCGACTACATGCGCGCCTCCCTGCGCCTCTCCGCGCTCATGCAGCTGCCCGTGCTGTGGGTCTTCACCCACGATTCCGTCGGCCTCGGCGAGGACGGCCCCACCCACCAGCCCGTCGAGCACTACGCCTCCCTGCGCGCCATCCCCCACCTGTGGGTCATCCGCCCCGCCGACGCCAACGAGACCGCCCACGCCTGGCGCGTGGCCCTCGAACGCCACGACGGCCCCGTCGCCCTGCTCCTCTCCCGCCAGGGAGCCCCCGTGCTGGACCGCCCCGGCGAGAACCTCGCGCCCGCCTCCGAGCTCCAGCGCGGCGGCTACGTGCTGTGGGACTCGGCTCCCGGCGGCTCACCTCCCGAGCTGATCCTCATCTCCACCGGCACCGAGGTCGCCCCCACGCTCGCCGCCGCCCGTCAGCTCGCCGGCGAGGGCACCGCCGTGCGCGTCGTCTCGATGCCCTGCGTCGAGCTCTTCGAAGCCCAGGATCCCGCCCACCGCGACCGCGTGCTGCCCCCGGGAGTCTCCGCCCGCCTGGCCGTGGAGCCGGGTGTGAGCCAGCCCTGGTGGCGCTGGGTGGGCGACCATGGCGACGTGCTCTCCATCGAGCGCTTCGGCGCCTCCGCCCCGGGTGCCCGGGTGCTTCAGGAGCTGGGCTTCTCCGTGGAGGGCATCGTCGAGCGCGCCCGCGCCGTGCTCGCGCCCGCCGGCGCAGGGTCGGCCGTTTGAACGGGTAGCGTAGGTGGTAGGCCACCACAGGAGCTCACCATGACCCCCGCGCAGACCCCCACCCCCCTGCAACGCGTCTCAGAGCTCGGACAGAGCGTCTGGATCGACTCCCTCTCCCGCGACTGGATCCGCGGCGGCTTCCTGCGCCAGCTCATCGACCAGGACGCCGTCGTGGGCGCCACCTCCAACCCCACCATCCTGCAGAAGGCCTTCGCCCAGGGCCACGCCTACGACGAGCAGCTCCGCGCCCTCGCCGGCCGCGACCCCGTGGACGCCTTCTGGGAGCTCGCCGCCACCGACATCGCCGAGGCCTGCGACGTCTTCGCCCCCATCTTCCAGTCCACCGCAGGCCGCGACGGCTACGTCTCCCTCGAGGTCGATCCCCGCCTCGCCTACGACACCCTCACCACCTACCGCGAGGCCATCTCCCTGCACGAGCGCGTCGACCGCCCCAACCTGCTCGTGAAGATCCCCGCCACCAAGCCCGGTCTCGCCGCCGTCGAGGACGTCATCGCCAGGGGCCGCTCCGTCAACGTCACCCTCATCTTCTCCCTGCGCCGCTACGCCGAGGTCGCCGAGTCCTACATCCGCGGCGTCGAGCGCCTCGTCGCCGCCGGCGGCGACCCCGCCAAGGTGGCCTCCGTGGCGAGCTTCTTCGTCTCCCGCATCGACACCGAGGCAGACAAGCGCCTGGACGCCATCGCCGGCCACGACGAGCTGAGGGGCAAGCTCGCGCTCGCCAACGCCCGCCTCGCCTACGAGCACTACCAGCAGGCCTTCGCCGGCCCCCGCTGGCAGTTCCTCGCCGCCAAGGGCGCCCGCCCCCAGCGCGTGCTCTGGGCCTCCACCTCCACCAAGAACCCCGCCTACTCCGACACCCTCTACGTCGACGAGCTGATCGGCCCGGACACCGTCAACACCATGCCCCTGGACACCATCCGGGCCTACCAGGACCACGGCGGCCCCGAGCCCCGCCTCGAGCGCGATCTGCCCGAGGCTCGCGCCCTGTTCGCGCGACTCGCCGCCGCCGGCGTGGACTACCAGGACGTCACCGACACCCTCGAGCGCGAGGGCGTGCAGAAATTCGCCGCCTCCTTCGCCGAGCTTCTCGAGGGCCTGCGCGCCAAGCACGCCGCCCTCGCGCCCGCCTGACATCGGCCGAGCCGGCCGAGTGCCCCGTTCCGCTAGGGTCGCCCTCGATGCCCACCGTGCTCGTCACCGGCGCCTCCACCGGCATCGGCCGCGCCAGCGCCCTGCGCCTGGCCGCGCGCTCCTGGCGGGTGTTCGCGGGCGTGCGCAGCGAGGGTGCAGCCGCCGAGCTCGTGGCCGCGGCCGGCGAGGGCTCGGCGCTCACGCCGCTGATCCTCGACGTCACGAGCCCCGAGCAGATCGAGCGGGCGCGGTTGGCGGTGGGAGACAGGTTGGACGGGCTCGTCAACAACGCCGGCATCGGCGTGGGCGGCCCCCTGGAGCTCGTCTCCGGCGAGGACCTGCGCCGGCAGTTCGATGTCAACGTGTTCGGCCAGGTGGCCGTCACCCGCGCGCTGCTGGGAGCGCTGCGCGCCAGCCGGGGGCGCATCGTGCTGGTGTCCTCCGTGGGAGGCAGGGTGTCGGTGCCCTTCAACGGACCCTACGCCGCCTCCAAGCACGCCATCGAGGCCATCGGCGACGCCCTGCGCGGGGAGCTGCACAGCTCCGGCATCGCGGTGTCGCTGATCGAGCCCGGGTCCGTGCGCACGCCCATCTGGGAGAAGGCCAGGGCCACGGCCCGGGGCATCGAGGTGCCGCCCCAGCTGCGCGACCAGTATGGGCACGTGCGGGAGGCCTTCGGCAAGGTGCTCGACGACAGCGAGCGTCGCGGTGTGCCCCCCGAGAAGGTGGCCGCCACGATCGAACGCGCCCTCACCGCCGCCCGGCCCCGCGCCCGCTATCTCGTGGGCGCCGACGCCCGCGGCATGGTGGCCGCCAGGGCGCTGCTGCCCACGCGCCTGTTCGATCGCGTCCTGCGGCGCGCGCTCGGCGTCTGAGGCCGCTTCCACGGCTACCTTTAGGGCATGAGCGCCCAGGAGCTCGATGCCGGTGCGCGGGTCGAGGGCCATCCCCATCCCCATCCCCATCCGCACGCCCACGTGCCCGTGCCGCCCTCCGAGCGCGGCCACTGGCTTCTGGCGGGCGCGATCGCGGTGCTGGGGGCGGCGGTGCTGGCGGCGGTGCTCACGGGCCTGGTGGGCGGCACGAGCGCCCAGGTGGCTCCCCCGCCGGTGCTCGTGCGGGCGCTGACGCCCGCGCCGGCCTCCCCCGCCGCCTACGCCTCCGCGGCCGATGCGGCCGCCACGGCGGCCACGAGCAGCGCGGCGACCGGCGCCGGCGGCAGGGGCGCGATCGTGGCCAGCGCCGCGGAAGCTCGGGCGAAGAGCCTCGGGGGCTACTACGCGCCCACCGCGGTGCACATCTCCCGGCGCTGGATGGAAGGCTTCTACCCGATCTACGCCACCGCCCAGCGCACCTTCGGCGTGAACTGGCTGCTGATCGCCTCCATCCATCGCCAGGAGTCGGCGTTCTCCACCGCTGCGGGCACCTATCACGGGCTGAACTTCGCGGGCTGCTGCGGCGGGCCGATGCAGTTCAACGTGCGCAACGGCGGGCCCGCCGCGCCGTCGACCTGGAGCCTCGTGAGCGACTCCTTCCGCTACGGCGCGCGGCCGCCCGCCTACGACCACGTTACGGCCGGGCACCCCTCGATCTATGACGACTTCGACGCGATCATGGCGGCCGCCCACCTGCTCGCCGCGGACGGCGCCGGCATGAGCCTGCAGGGGGCCGCCTGGGACGCCGCCTACGACTACTACGGGCACGACGCCGACGGGGTCGCCTACGCCGACCAGGTGCTCGCGCGCGCGATCGGCTGGTCCCAGCACGGCTTCTGCATCAACTGCGGCCTGGAACCGGCGCTGGTGTCAGCCGTCCACGCCGCCTACGGCGCTCCCGTGCTCGCGGCCCTGGAAGTCCCCGCTAAGCCGCCTGCGCGAGCAGCTCACCGGCGACGCGGTCGGTAGCCGCGGCGGTGCCGCCGAGCAGCCGGCGGTTGAGCTGGGCGCGGCGGAAGTACAGGGGCGCGTCGTGCTCCCAGGTGGCGCCGATGCCGCCGTGCACCGAGATCATCGTGCGGGCGGCGTGGTCGAGCGCTTTGCCGGCCACCGAGCGGGCGGCGGCGGCGGCGAGCGGGAACTCGTCCGGGGCGCCCCCGCGGGACCAGCCGGCGTAGTAGAGCAGCGAGCGGCCGTTCTCGAGCTGGCGCAGCACCTCCGTGAGGGAGTGCTTGACGGCCTGGTAGGAGCCGATCGCGCGCCCGAAGGTGTGGCGCTCCTTGGCGTAGGCCACCGACACGTCCAGGGCGGTCTCCACGCTGCCCAGGGACTCCGCCGCGATCAGCGACTGCGCCAGGTGCCAGGCGCCGGTCAGCGACTCCGGCGGCGCGTCGAGCACCGTGGCGGGGGCGTTCGCGAGCGTTACGTGCGCGAGCGAGCGCGTCACGTCGTAGCGGCTCACCGGCTCGATCTGCACACCCTCGGCGTCGGCCATGATCACCACGCCGGCGGGCTCGCCGTCGAGGAGCGCCACCCCCACGAGCACGTCCGCGCCGGGCGCGTCGGGCACGAAGGCGTAGGCGCCGCTCAGCCTCACCTCGCCGTTCGCGTCCGGGCCCGAGCCCTCGGCCAGGCCGGGCCGGCGCGATCCGTGCGCGGGGTCCGCGCTCCAGGCGGGTTCGAGGTCGCTGGGGGGCTGGGAGGGCAGGTAGGCCGCCCGCCGCTCGCCGCTCGCGAGCCCCGGCAGGTACTCCGCCACGCGGGGCGCGTCGTTGAGGATCGCGCTCGCGGGCAGGTGCCCGAGCAGGCCCACCCGGGCGAGCACCCGGCCGCACTCGCCGAGCACGAGCATCGCGTCGAAGGCGTCCAGACCGGCGCCGCCGTGGTCCTCGCCGATCAAGAGGCCCGGCCAGCCGGCCTCGCGGGCGGTGGGCCACATGTCCGGCAGGGCCGACTCGTCGCCGTCCAGGGCGGTGCGGGCGTCCTCCAGGGTGGCAAAGCGCGAGAGGGCCCCGCGGGCGGCCTCCCGCAGGAAGACCTGCTCGTCCGAGAGCGCGAGGTTCATGCCGGCGCTCCTTCCTTCGAGCGAAGCTCAGAGAACGGGATTCCCTTGTCCAGGCGCGGCTCGGGCGGCAGGCCCAGGACGCGCTCGCCGATCGTGTTGCGCAGGATCTCTTCGGTGCCGCCGGCGGACTTCAGGCCGGGCAGGAAGGAGATCATGTAGGCCCACTCGCTGCTCTCGTCCAGCGCGTCGGGCCCCTGCACGTCGGCGATCAGATCGCCCGCGCGGATCGCGCCGTTGACGATCGTGACCTTCGCCAGGCCCGCCTCGGGGCCGGGGATCTGGCCGCGCTGCAGGGCGCTGAGGGTGCGGTAGCCGGTGAACTTCACCGCGAGCAGTTCGCTGGCGATCTCGCCGAGCTGGTGGCGCACCTCGGGGTCGCGGCGGGCGTGCTCGTCGGCGGCGATGGCGGCGGCGAAGCGGGTGGAGTTGTAGCCGAGGCCCTCGCCGCCGAGGCCGATCGTGACGCGCTCGAACATCAGGGTTGTCAGGGCGGTGCCCCAGCCGTTTCCGACACCTCCCACCACGGCGCCCGCGTCGAGGGAGACGTCGTCGAAGAACACCTCGTTGAACTCCGCCTCGCCGGAGATCTGGCGCAGGCCGCGCACCGTCACACCCGGGGCGTCCATCGGCACGATGAACATGGTCAGGCCCTTGTGCTTGGGCACGTCGGGGTTGGTGCGGGTCAGCATCAGGACGTATTGCGCGATGTTGGCACCGCTGGTGAACATTTTCTGGCCGTCGATGCGCCAGCCATTACCTTCCGGCACCGCTTTGGTCTTGGCCGCGAACACATCCGATCCAGACCCCGGTTCCGAATA
>DATJVV010000310.1:0-7620 GCA_035501635.1 Solirubrobacteraceae bacterium
GCCAGCCGCGCCACGTGCAGCACCTGCTCTCGCTCGATCACGGCCGCATTCTAGGGTGTGAGCCGCGCCTCAGGCCGGCGGTGGCTCCCGCGGGGTGGGCCGTGCGGGCTCGTACAGCGAAGGCCGTTCGTCGCGCATCGACTGCCACGATCCCGCCAGGATCAGGATCGCACCCGCCAGGCCCAGCCACGCCCCGGCGCACACCCCGCTGGCGGCCTGGGGGCGCTCGAGCAGGCGCACGATCGCCGCGATCACCGCCACGATCCCGAACAGGCTGCTCCACACCCCCGCCGCCACCGGCAGGGCGGTGCTGTGCTCGCTCACCGTCGCCACCACCAGGCCCAGCGCCACCAGCGCCGCCAGCAGCAGCAGCCCGGCGGCCACGCCGAAGGTGTCCCAGCCGCTGAGCCTGCCCGTGGCCGTTTCATACCAGGGCATGAACAGCGACACGATCACGCACGCCGCGCCCGCCAGCGCCGCCAGCTCGCCGAGTCGCAGCCGCCTGAAACTCACGCCACCGGCTCCCGTGCCCGCAGCGCCATGTCCGCCGCCCGCAATGTGTTGCCCAGCAGGCACGCGATCGTCATCGGCCCCACCCCGCCCGGCACCGGCGTGATCGCGCTCGCGAGCTCGCTCACGGCCGCGAAGTCCACATCGCCCACCAGGCCGCTCCTGTTGCCCGCCTCCTGTGGGGTGAGGCGGTTCATGCCCACGTCGATCACGATCGCCCCCTCCTTCACGAACTCCCGCCCGATCAGCCGCGCCCGGCCGACCGCCGCCACCAGCACGTCCGCGCGCCGGCACACCCCCGCCAGGTCGCGCGTGCGCGAGTGGCAGGTGGTCACCGTCGCGTCGGCGCCCAGCAGCAGCTGGGCCATCGGCTTGCCGAACAGGTTCGAGCGCCCCACCACCACCGCCTCAGCCCCCTCGAGCTCGGCGTCCACGCTCGCGAGCAGCTCCATCACCCCCAGCGGCGTGCACGGCCGCAGGCCCTCGCGTCCCAGCGACAGCAGTCCCACGTTCACCGGCGTGAGACCGTCCACGTCCTTGGCGGGATCGATCATGCCCGTCAGGGCGGCACCCTCCAGATGACCGGGCACCGGCAGCTGGAGCAGCACGCCGCTCACCGCCTCGTCTCCGTTGAGCTCCTCCAGCAGCCGCGCCACCTCCTCGTGGGAGGCCTGCGCCGGCAGGCGGTGGTCGAAGGCCGCCATCCCCACCTCGCGGCAGGCCCGCTGCTTGCCCCCCACGTACACCGCCGACGCCGGGTCCTCCCCCACGAGCACCGTCGCCAGGCCCGGCGTGATCCCGTGGGCGGCCCGCATGTCCGACACGTCCCGCGCGACCTCCTCGCGCACGCGCGCCGCGATCGCCTTGCCGTCGATGATCCTCGCCGCCATCCGACTCATCGTATGCGCCGCGCCGGCCCCATGCCGCGCCAACCGCCGAAGGTCCCCGAGGCGGGCGCGGGCACGCCTGGCATCCTCCCTGTCGCCTCGATCCGCGCGCGCCCGAGCGTCAGCTCCGACGGGACACCGGCGCGTACTCGGCCATCAGCTTGCGCTCCGAGCCGTCGCCCGCGAAGCGCACCACGATCACCCCGCCCGGCTCCACGCCCGTCACCACACCCTCGCCGAAGGCCGCGTGCACCACGTCCTCGCCCATCCTGAACATCCGCTCGGGCGCCACCTCCCCGGCGCCCGCGCCATCGCCTGGGCCGCCCTGCGCGCCGGCGCGGGACCATTCGCTTTCGCGGCCCCCGCGCGTGCGCGCGCGTGCGCGCGCGGGCCCCCCGTTTTGAAAGCCATCGCCCCGGCTGATCGTAAGCTCCTGCTCGCGGTCGCTGAGCTCGGCTGGGATCTCGTCCAGGAAGCGGCTGCGCATGCCATAGCTGGGAGAGCCGAACAGGGTCCGGCGGCGCGCGTAGGTGAGGTAGAGCTCGCGCATCGCCCGCGTCACCCCCACGTAGAACAGCCTCCGCTCCTCCTCGAGGCTCCCTTCCTCCAGCGCCCGCGAATGGGGGAACACCCCGTCCTCGCAGCCGGCGATCAGCACCACCGGGTACTCCAGGCCCTTGGCGTTGTGCAGGGTCATCAGCGTCACGAGCCCCTCCTCGTCGCGCCGGGTGTCCGCGTCGGCCACCAGCGCGAGCTGCTGCAGGAAGAGGTCGAGCGTGCCCTCCCCCTCTCCCTGGGTGGCGTCGAACTCCCGCGCCACCTCCACCAGCTGCTCGAGGTTTTCGATCCGGCCCTGCGCTTCGATGCCCTTCGCCGCGCCTCCCAGCGCCTCCGCCTCCAGCGCCTCCAGGTAGCCCGTGCGCGAGAGCACCGCCTCCAGCAGCTCGGCCACCGGCGCTCCCTGCCCGGCGAGCCCCGCGAGCTCGGCCATCGTCTCGGAGAAGCGCCGCAGGGACTTCACCGCCGCGGCTCCCAGCCCGGGGATCGCCCGCGCCTGGGCGGCCGCCTCCCACACCGACACCCCCACGGTGGCGGAGTGCCCGACGATCCGCCCCAGCGAGGTCTGCCCCAGCCCCCGCCGCGGCGAGTTGGCGACGCGCGTGAAGCTCACCACGTCGAAGGGGTTGGCGATCCAGGAGAGGTAGGCGATCGCGTCCTTGATCTCCGCCCGCTCGTAGAACTTGGTGCCGCCGATCACCTGGTAGGCGATCTCGCCGCGCACCAGCGCGTCCTCGATCACGCGCGACATCGCGTTGGTGCGGTAGAGCACCGCGATCTCCGCCCGGCCGGCGCCCTCATCCACGAGCCGCTGGATCTCGCCGACCACGAACCGCGCCTCGGCGTGCTCGTCTTCGAGCTCGCGCACGTGCACGGGCGCTCCGGCTCCGAGCTCGCTCCACAGGCGCTTGGCGATGGCGCCGCGGTTGTTGGCGATCACCGCGTTGGCCGCCGAGAGGATCGTCTGGGTGGAGCGGTAGTTCTGCTCCAGCTTGACCACCCGCGCGTCGGGGAAGTCCTCCTGGAAGTCGAGGATGTTGCGCACGTCCGCGCCGCGGAAGCCGTAGATCGACTGGGCGTCGTCGCCCACCACCGCGAGGTCGCGGTGGCCCTCCAGCGCCACCCGCTGCCCGCGCGCCGGCATCCGCCCGCCGCCCACGAGCAGCTGCAGCAGCCGGTACTGGGCGTGGTTGGTGTCCTGGTACTCGTCCACCAGCACATGCCGGAAGGCTCGGCCGTAGCGCTCGCGCATCTCCTGGAAGAGCTCGAGCAGGTTCACCGTGCGGAACAGCAGGTCGTCGAAGTCCATCGCGTTCATCCTCAGCAGCTCGCGCTCGTAGAGGTCGTAGACGTCGGCCACCATCTCCTCGAAGTTGGAGCCCACCTCCCGGCGATAGTCCTCGGCCGCCCGCAGCCGGTTCTTGGCCGCCGAGATCTGGCCGCCCATCGCGGCCGGCGTGAACCGTTTGGGGTCCACTCCCAGCTGCTCGATGCAGCGCCGGATCAGCCGCCTGCTGTCGGCCTGGTCGTAGATCGTGAACTGCCGCGTGTACCCGAGACGCTGCGCCTCGCCACGCAGGATCCGCGCGCAGGCGGCGTGGAAGGTCATCAGCCACATCCCGCGCATGGCCCGGCCGAGCAGCCCCTCCACCCGCTCGCGCATCTCCTGGGCGGCCTTGTTGGTGAAGGTGATCGCGAGGATCTCTCCCGCCTGCGCCTGGCCGGTGTAGAGCAGGAAGGCGATGCGGTGGGTGAGCACCCGCGTCTTGCCGCTGCCCGCGCCCGCGAGGATCAGCAGCGGCCCCTCCCCGTGGGTGACCGCCTCGCGCTGGGCCTCGTTCAGGCCCGCGAGCAGCTCCCGCAGCCGCCGCTCGCCCTGTTCCTCCTCGGGCCCTCCCGGCGGGCCCTCCTCGAGCTCGCTCACCAGCTCGATCCGCTCGCGCATCTCCCCTTCTTCCCGGGCCACGAGCCCAGCATAGGGTCAGGACCGGACCGGCCTCGCCCGCTCACGCGAGCGGTCGCCGCACGCTCAGCCTCCGGCGGGATTGCGCCCCCGCACCGTGCGCAGCGGCGTCACCTTCGCGGGCTCGCGCTCGGGCTCGCGCCCGGAGAGCTCCCCAACGGTGCGTTCCAGCTCACCGATCCTGTGGGCGAGGCCCTCGATCGCCTCCGCGATGGGATCGGGCAGGTGGATCCAGTCGGCGTCGGGACCCTCCACCCGCACCCCTTCCACGCTCACCGGATGCCCCGGGTTGCCCACCACGGTGGAGTTCGGCGGCACGTCGGTGATCACAACCGTGTTCGCCCCGATCTTCGCCCCGTGTCCCACCACGATCGGGCCCAGCAGCTTGGCGCCGGAGCCGATTGTCACGTTGTCCTGCACCGTGGGATGGCGCTTGCCGGTGGCGAAGCCCGTGCCGCCGAGGGTTACGCCCTGGTAGAGGGTCACGTCGTCGCCGATCTCGGCGGTCTCCCCGATCACCAGGCCCGAGCCGTGGTCGATGAACAGCCCCTCCCCGATGCGCGCCGCGGGGTGGATCTCGATCCCCGTCACGGCCCGCGCCAGCAGGGCGATCGCCCGTGGCGCCAGCGGCACCCCCGCATCGTGCAGAGCGTGCGCGATCCGATGGGCCAGCAGCGCGTGGATGCCCGGCCAGGTGGCGAGGATCTCCACGGGGCTCACGCCCCGCGCCGCCGGGTCTCGCGCGCGAGCCGCCGCCACATCTCGCCGCAGCTCCCCCGCCACACGTCTGAACGTGGCCAAGCCGGCCATGCGCCCAGGGTAGCGGCGCGCGTGGGTGTCTCAGGGGGCGAAGAAGGCCTGGGAGACGTAGCGCTCGCCGGAGTCGGGCATGATCGCGAGGATGCGCTTGCCGGCCGACTCGGGCCGCTCGGCGATCCGCAGCGCCGCCCACAGCGCCGCCCCGCAGGAGATGCCCGCGAGCACCCCCGTGCGCCGTGCGCACGCCCAGGCGGTCTGGATCGCGTCCTCGTCGGAGACCGCCACGATCTCGTCCAGCAGCTCGCGCTCGAGCACCGGCGGCACGAAGCCGGCGCCGATCCCCTGGATGCGATGGGGACCCGGCGGCCCCCCGGAGAGCACCGGAGAGCCCTTCGGCTCCACCGCCACGATCCGCAGCCCGGGGTTGCGCTCGCGCAGATAGCCGCCCGCGCCGGTGATCGTGCCGCCCGTGCCCACACCGGCGACCAGCACGTCCAGGCGGCCCTCCAGGGCACGTTCGATCTCCGGTCCGGTGGTACGCCGGTGGACCTCGGGGTTGGCGGGATTGGAGAACTGGTCGGGCAGGAAGGCGTCGGGCTCACCGGCCATCGCCCGGGCCGCCGCCACCGCCTCGCCCATGCCGCCCAGCGACTCGGTCACCTGCACCCGGGCGCCGTAGAGTCGCAGCAGACACTCCCGCTCGCGGCTCATGCCCTGCGGCAGCGTGAGCACGAGCTCGTATCCCTTGGCGGCGCACACGAAAGCGAGCGCGATGCCCGTGTTCCCCGAGGTGGCCTCCACGATGGTGCTGCGGCCGGGCTCGATTCGGCCCTCCGCCTCGGCAGCCTCGATCATCGCCACCCCGATCCTGTCCTTCACCGAGCCCCCCGGGTTGCGGGACTCGAGCTTGGCCACCAGCTCCACGTTTCGCGTGCGCGCCTGCTCGGAGAGCAGCGCGGCGAGGGACATCACCGGCGTGTCACCCACCAGCTCTGAAATGTTGATCGGGATTCCAGCCATCCGCCCGACCATAGCGACGTGCGCCCTCGCGCGGTCGCCTCAGCGCCTGACGCTCTTCCTCGGCCTCTGCGCCACCAGGTGCGCCGTCGCGGTGAGCGCCTGCATGGGAGCCGGCAGCGTGCGCACCAGCCGCAGCGACACCGCCAGCCGGCCGTGTCCGTTCAGCAGCAGGGCGCGGCCGGTGGACGTGAGCTTCAGCCGCAGGGTGCCGGTGCGGCCGGCGATCAGCGCGAAGCCGCCCGCAGCGATGGTCAGCCGGCGGGTCTTCGCACGCCGGGCGCCGGTTGCCGGGGCTCGTCTGAGCACCGAGAGCGCAACGCTGCCCCGGCAGCGTCCACTGCCACCGCCGTGCAGTCGCACCGCCGCGCGTCCCTGGCCATCGACGCTCACATGGGTGCTCGCGAGTCGCACACCACAGCCGCCGGAGTGCACCGCCAGCACCTGTCCGCCGGGACTCAGCTGAGCGTCCGACGAGGGGAACGCACCCGCCGGCGCCTGGTGGGTGCCCTGACCGGTACGGCCCTTTTCATCACTGGCTTCTTCTCCGCCCGCTCTTTCTTCTCGGCCCGCCGTTTCTCCTTTTTCGCCCGGCGGCGCTTCGCTCGTTTCGATCGGAGGTTCCTTGAGCACCGGCAGCCCCATGAAGGCCCACACCGCCCCGACCTTGCCTTCGTTGATTTCCGTTTCGCTGCCCAGCGCCCCCACCAGCGATGTCCTGCCGTCGGAGGAGAGCGCCGCGCCGCGTCCGAACTGTTCGCCGGGCTGTTCATCCGTTTCTTTGGCCACGAAGAAGCCAAGCGACGACCAGGAGGACCCCGCGCGACCGAACATCCATGCCCCTCCCGGTCGCACTTCCGCTCTGCCCTGTGCCCTGGCCTCGCCGATCAGGGCGGTCCCGCCGTTCCCGGACAGGGCCACGCTGGAACCGAAGTTCTGCCCCCGTGGACCGATGCCACTCACGAGCTTGCCTCCCAGCTGACTCCAGTGGGAGTCCGCTCGCGTGTAGGCCCACACCGCCCCGAGCCCTTCGCCATCGCGCGGCGCCGCCACCAGTGCCGTCAGTCCGTCCGGCGAGAGCGCCACGGCCGTCCCGAACTGGCCGCCGCCCACCTCTTCGGCGCCCCCGTTGAGCTTGCCTGCCTGCTGCGCCCAGCTTCCCGCGCCCGTCCCGGTGCGCGCGAACGTCCACGCCGCTCCCGCGCCCCCGTCATCGGTGGAGCCGCCGATCACGGCGCTCGCCCCGTCTGCGGAGAGGGCCACCGCGCGGCCGAAGCGCGCTTCACCATCCTCTTCGGCGTCGATCAGCCGTTCACCCGACGTCCACGTGCTTCCCGAGCGGGTGAACACCCATGCTCCGCCGACCTTCCCGGCTCCTTCACCGGGAGCCCCCACCAGCGCCGTGTCGCCGTCTCCCGAGAGCGCCAACCCACGACCGAAGTGACCCACACCCTGCTCCTGGCCGGGCGTCAGCCGAGCCATCCGCGACCACCTGCCACCGCTGAGTTGAAACAACCACACGCTGCCCCCGCCCGCACGATCGCCCGGCGCTCCCACCAGCGCCGTGGCGCCGTCGGCGGAAAGCGCCACCGCGCGTCCGAACCGGCCGGGACCGGTCTCCTCCTGGCCCCCGGTGAGCTTGGCCACCTGCGTCCAGTGGCCTTCTCCGTATACGAACACCCAGGCCGCGCCCCTGCCTTCCGCGTCGAACGGAGCTCCGACGAGCGCGGTCCCGCCGTCGGCCGAGAGCGCCACGCTGTCGCCGAACGCCGCCGGCCCTTCCTCCCCTTCGTTGCCTTCGCCCTGCGCGCCCGCCGTGAGCTCGGTGCCGTCAGCCTTCGGTTCGTCGGCTCGAGCGCCCGCGCACAGCGGTACGACGGCAAGCGCCACCAGCGCTCCCAGACACAGGACCGCAAGCATCCACAG
>DATJVV010000311.1:0-3536 GCA_035501635.1 Solirubrobacteraceae bacterium
TTGCGTGGGGCCTGCTCGGCCGCGGGCGCGTCCTCGCCCTCGGCGAGCTCCTCGGCGGCGGGCTGCTCCTCGGCGGCGAGCTGATCCTCCACGGCGGGCTCCTCGGGCGCCCGCCCCTCGGCCGCGGCGTCGTCGGGCCGCTGGTCGGGCTGCTCGTCCTCGGCGCTCATCTCACCCTTCCGGATCCCGCATGGCCGCGGAACACGCGCGTCGGGGCGAACTCCCCGAGCTTGTGGCCGACCATCGCCTCGCTGACGTAGACGGGGACGTGCTTCTTGCCGTCGTGCACGGCGATCGTGTGGCCCACCATCTCCGGGAAGATGGTCGAGGCGCGCGACCACGTGCGCAGCATTTTTTTGTTGTTCTCGGCGTTGAGGGCCTCGATGCGGCGCATCAGGCGCTCTTCCACCCACGGTCCCTTCTTGCTCGAGCGGCTCATCGGCGGTTCCCTGGGTGCCGGGGGCTCATCGTCCCTTGCCCTTCCCGCGGCGGCGGCCGCGGACGATGTAGCGGTCGGAGGACTTGTTGCGCTTGCGGGTGCGGTAGCCGAGCGTCGGCACGCCCCACGGCGTCACGGGGTGGCGGCCCGGTGTGGTCGATCCCTCGCCCCCGCCGTGGGGGTGGTCGACCGGGTTCATGGCGGTGCCCCGCGTCTGGGGGCGGACCCCCATGTGGCGCTTGCGGCCGGCCTTGCCGACCTTCACGTTCTGGTGCTCGGGGTTGCCGAGCGTGCCGACGGTGGCACGGCACTCGGCGCGGACCATGCGCATCTCCCCCGAGGGCAGCCGCAGCGTGGCCATGCCGGCGTCCTTGGCCATCAGCTGGGCCGAGGCCCCGGCCGAGCGCGCCATCTGGCCCCCGCGGCCGGGCTGGAGCTCGATGTTGTGGACGACCGTGCCGACCGGCATGCGGGCCAGCTCGAGGCAGTTGCCGACGGCGATCTCGGCGTTCTCGCCGGAGCGGACCCGCATCCCCACGGCCAGGCGCTGGGGCGCGAGGATGTAGCGCTTCTCGCCGTCGAGGTAGTGCAGCAGGGCGATGTAGGCGGAGCGGTTGGGGTCGTACTCGATCCCGGCGACCTTCGCCTCGATCTCGTCCTTGCGGCGCTTGAAGTCGATCTTGCGGTAGGCGCGCTTGGCGCCGCCGCCGCGGTGACGGGAGGTCTTGCGCCCGTGGGCGTTGCGCCCGCCGCTCTTGTTGAGGCCTTCGGTGAGGCTCTTCTCGGGCTTGGAGCGGGTGACCTCGGCGTAGTCCGGGTAGGACACGAACCGCATTCCGGGGCTGGTGGGCTTGGGCTTTCGGATCGGCATCGGCTGGGGTTCCTACTCCTCGAGGCCCGCCAGGCCCTGGAACACGGGGATGCTCTCGCCGGAGCGGATCTGCACGATCGCCTTCTTCCAACGGCGGGTGCTGCCCCGCGGGGTGGTGCCGCGGCGCTTGGGCTTGCCCTTGACGCTCATCGTGCGCACGTCTACCACGTGGACGTCGAACAGGCTCTCGACGGCCTGGCGGATGTGGGTCTTGTGGGCGTCCGGGTGGACCCTGAAGGTGTAGCGGTCCAGTGCGGCCAGCACGTAGCTCTTCTCCGAGACGACGGGGCGGATGATCACCTTGGTGGCGTCCATCAGCTCGCCTCCTCGGCGGCGCCGCGGCGGGAGGCGCCGGTGCGGGCCGCCAGCTGGTCGATCGCGGGCTGGGAGAGGACCAGGGTGGCGGCCCCTAGCAGGTCGGTGACGCCGACGGCCTGGGGGGTCAGCACCGCCACCCGGGCGAGGTTGCGGAACGACAGGGCGGCGTCGCCCTCTGCCTCGGTCAGCACCACCAGGGTGGGACGCTCGCGCTTGATGGGGGGCTCCCAGTCCTCCAGCAGCTCGGCGGCGCGGGCCGTGCGGGGCTCGGTGAAGGCGCCCTCGGCGAGGACCGCCAGGGAGCCCCGCTGGGCGTGCAGGGACAGGGCGGCGCGCAGCGCCCGGCGCTGCTCCTTGCGGTTGACCTTGAAGGTGTAGGAGCGTGGCTGGGGACCGAACACGGTGCCTCCCCCGGTCCACAGCGGCGAGCGGCTGGAGCCGGCGCGGGCGCGGCCCGTGCCCTTCTGACGCCACGGCTTGGCGCCGCCGCCGGAGACCAGCGCGCGGCTCTTGGTGGCGGCGGTGCCGCGGCGGCGGGCGGCCTGCTCGGCGCGCACGCTCTGGTGCACGAGCCCCGGGGCGAACCGTTCGCCGAAGGCGTCCTGGGGAAGCTGGGCCTTGGCGGAGGCGGCCCCGCCGAGCACCGGCGCGTCAGCCATCGCTGCGGACCTCCACGACCGAGCCCCTGGGCCCGGGAACGGACCCGCGGACGAGCAGCAGGTTCTCGCCGGCGTCCACCCGCACGACCTCCAGGCCCCGCTGGGTGACGCGTCGGTTGCCCATCTGGCCGGGCCCGCGGATGCCTTTCAGCACGCGCGAGGGGGTCGCCGAGGCGCCGATCGAGCCGGGGGCCCGAACGTTGTGGGAGCCGTGCGTCTTGGGGCCCCGTTTGAAGTTGTGGCGCTTGATCGTGCCCTGGAAGCCCTTGCCCTTGGAGGTGCCGGAGATCTTCACGCGGTCGCCGGCGCTGAAGACCTCGACCGTGACCGTCCCGCCGAGCTCGGCGGGGGCCTCCTCGCCCTTGCTCAGGCGGAACTCGGCGAGCGCCCTCATCGGCGGGGCGTCGGCCTTGCGCAGGTGGCCCAGGCGGGGCTTCGTGAGGTGCTTCTCCTTGGTGGCCCCGAAGGCCAGCTGGATGGCGTCGTAGCCGTCGCGTTCGGCCGTGCGCAGTGCGGTGACCGGGCACGGGCCGGCCTCCAGCACGGTGACCCGCGCGACGCTGCCGTCCTCGCCGAAGACCTGGGTCATTCCGAGCTTTCTGGCGAGGATCGAGGGCATGTGGTCGAGGGTCGGCGGGGCGGGCGGGGCTTCAGGTGGCCAGGCGGATCTCGATGTCCACGCCCGCCGGGAGGTGATCGAGGCGCTGGAGCGAGTCCACCGTCTTGGGGGTGGGCTGGTGGATGTCGATCAGGCGCTTGTGGGTGCGGATCTCGAAGTGCTCGCGGGAGTCCTTGTCCTTGAACGGGGAGCGGATCACGCAGTAGACGTTCTTCTCGGTCGGCAGGGGCACCGGCCCGGACACGCTCGCGCCGGTACGGGTCGCCGTCTCGACGATCTCCTTCGCGGCGGACTCGATCGCCGAGGTGTCGTACGCCTTCAGGCGGATGCGGATCTTGTTCTGGGTAGCTGCGGCCACTGGCTTTGTTCTCGTGTGTGTCGGGGTTGAAGTTGTGTCGGTGTCTGTGGTGTCTGCGCCGAGCGGGGGCTCTGGCCGAGCGCCGCCCACCCGCTGGGCAACGGACAACCGGCGCCTGGCGGCGCCGGGGCCCTGAAGGGCGGCGTCGCGGCCGCACCGCGCCGGCGGGCTTTCGCGAACTGTCGTATCGGACTCTCAGTATGCGCGCCGGGCGGATCTCCGCCCCGCACGCGGGTGCTACTCGATGATCTCGGTGACCACGCCAGAGCCCA
>DATJVV010000312.1:0-2885 GCA_035501635.1 Solirubrobacteraceae bacterium
GCCCAGCTCGACGGCCTCGTCCCATGAGCGCCTTGCCGCCCGCAGCAGCCCATCATCCATGCAGGTCTCCGGTGCGATCGCGTACGCCGCATCGCGGTGCATCTCCATCACGTGGTTGTGCGCCTCGCGGTTCTCCGGATAGCGCTCGTAGGGGCCGATGCCGGCGGCGATCTTTGCCGACTCGCGGTAGGCCCTGCCGGTCATCAGGGCGGTGATGGCGGCGGCGATCGCGCGACCCTCGCCGGAGTCGTAGGGCATGCCGTCGGCCATCAGGTAGGCGCCGAGGTTGGCATAGCCGAGGCCGAGCTGGCGGAAGGCGCGGGCGTTCTCGCCGATCTCCTCGGTGGGATAGCTCGACGGGCCCACCACGATCTCCTGGGCGAGCAGCATCACGTCCACGGCGTGCTCGAAGGACTCCACGTCGAAGCTGCCGTCGGGACGGCGGAACTTCATCAGGTTCAGCGAGGCCAGGTTGCAGGCGGAGTCGTCCACGTGCATGTACTCGGAACATGGATTCGAAGCATTGATACGCCCGCTGTTTGGGCAGGTGTGCCAGTCGTTGATGGTGGTGTCGTACTGCACTCCCGGGTCGGCGCAGCGCCAGGCGGCCTCGGCGATCTCGCGCATGAGCTCGCGGGCGGGCACCGGCTCGCCGACGGGCTGGCCGGTGGTGCGGGAGACCAGGTGCCACGCGCGATCCTCCTCCACCGCGCGCATGAACTCGTCGGTGACGCGCACGGAGTTGTTGGCGTTCTGGTACTGGATCGAGAAGAAGCCCTCGCCGTCGATGGACATGTCGAAGCCGGCGTCGCGCAGGGCCAGGGCCTTGTCCTCCTCCCTGGCCTTGCACCAGATGAACTCTTTGATGTCCGGGTGGTCCACGTCGAGCACCACCATCTTGGCCGCGCGGCGGGTCTTGCCACCTGACTTGATGGTGCCCGCCCAGGAGTCGGCGCCGCGCATGAAGGACACCGGGCCCGAGGCGGTGCCGCCCTTGGCGAGGGGCTCCATGGAGCCGCGGATGTTCGAGAGGTTGATGCCCGAGCCGGAGCCGCCGCGGAAGATCATGCCCTCCTTGGTGTTCCAGGCGAGGATGGACTCCATGGTGTCCTTGACGGAGAGGATGAAGCAGGCCGAGCACTGGGGGCTCTCCTCGAAGCCCACGTTGAACCAGACCGGGGAGTTGAAGGCGGCCATCTGGTGCAGGAGGATGTGGGTGAGCTCGGCCTCGAACGCCTGGGCGTCCTCGGCGGTGGCGAAGTAGCCGCGCTCGCTGCCCCAGCCCGCGATGGTGCCGGCGACGCGGGAGATCATCTGCTTGACCGAGCGCTCCCGGGCGGGGTGGCCGAGCTGGCCGCGGAAGTACTTCTGGGCCACGATGTTGGTGGCGTTCTGGGACCAGCTCCTGGGGAACTCCACGTCGGGCTGCTCGAAGGCCACGCGGTCGCCGTGGCCGATGCGAGCGTCGCGGACCTCCCACTCGACGGCGTCGAACGGGTGGGTGTGGGGATCGGTGAAGTAGCGGGGGACGGACAGCGGCTGACCGGGCCGGAGATCCTGCTCGAGTGCTGTGTGCTGAGTACCGTCCATCGCTTTCCTCCTCGGTGTGCCTCGGGCCGAAAGTCGCCTATTTGCGGCTTTAAAACGGCGTTGCGGGGGTAACACCGAATCATCGCCCACGCATCGGACGGAAAAGACGCGCCCGCGAAGAGCGGCCGAGCGGGGCGGGGCGGGATTCCTGCTCTTACAGAGTAGCGCCGGAGGAAAGGGAAGTCAGGGCGCGAGCGGCCTCAGCGGCCCAGACGAACCCAGTCCTGGAATTCGGCCCAGGTGGAGGACATGCGATAGCCGGCCTCGGCCATGGCGTGGCGGAAGGAGAGCAGCCAGTGAGGCTCGAAGGCGCGGCTGCGGGCCAGAGCCCAGAGGGCGCAGACGAGTATGGCCAGGGCGGCGAGGACGGCGAGGAAGATGGCGCCGGCGGAGGTCTTCTCCTCGGAGGGCCCGCGCGTGCGCGCGCGCACGCGCGCGGGCCCCCCTTTTTCGATGGTCGTGGTGGCGCCGGCAAGTGACCCGGCGGACGTGGAGACGGTGGTGGCCGGTGTGGTGGTGGCCGGTGTGGTGGCGGCCGGTGTGGTGGCGGCCGGTGTGGTGGCGGTGGGCGCAGAGGTGCTCGGAGCGGCTGTGGTAGCGGGCGTGGCGGCCCCTGGACTTGTGGCCGGCGTGGTGGCCGCCGAGTTGGTGGAGGAGGGGGAGATGGTGGT
Organism: Solirubrobacteraceae bacterium; assembly: GCA_035501635.1. GTDB lineage: Bacteria > Actinomycetota > Thermoleophilia > Solirubrobacterales > Solirubrobacteraceae > Palsa-744. The sequence continues at coordinate 2,262 of DATJVV010000312.1, forward strand.
GGGGGTGCCGAGCTTGGCGGAGGCGGGAGTGGTGACTGTTTGGGTGGTGGGAGTGTTGGCGGCAGTTGGTGCGTTGGCTGCGGTGGGCGTGTTGGCCGCGGTGGGTTGGACAGCGGAGGAGGAGGCCGGGGCAGGGAGGACGGCGAGGATGGCGAGCAGGAGCGACAGAACAGGGCAGCGGCGGAAGGCGAGGAGACGGCGGGACATGGGGAGACTCATGCTAGAGGCGGGGCGGCTGAAGGAGACCCGAAGCGGATCAGCCGCTGTAGGAGGCGGGGGGCGGAGGATCGTCGCGAATGGAGGCGATCTCGGCGAGGAGCTCGGTGGGGGTGGTGCCGCCGAGGACGCGCAGGCGGGGCAGGCGGTAGGGGTCGCCGGCGGGTGAGGCCCAGCCGGGGACGACGGTGGTGGAGCCCAGGAAGCCGGCGGCCTTGACCTCCTGAATGACGGTGGGGTCGTAGTGGCCGGAGGGGTAGCAGAACCAGTTGACGGGCACGTGGTAGCGGCGCTGGATGGTGGCGCGGGCGCCGGCGACCTGACGGGTGAGGTCGGCGGGATCGAGGGTGATGAGGTCGGCGTGGCTGACGCCCTGGGTGTCGAGCTCCCAGCCGGCGGCGAGCAGGC
>DATJVV010000313.1:0-2174 GCA_035501635.1 Solirubrobacteraceae bacterium
GGTTGAAGTAGGCGTCGCCGCAGTGCAACAGCCAGCCCTCGCCGTCGCGGATCGCCACGCCGGTGTGCCCGCGTGTGTGCCCGGCCAGGGGGATCAGCACGATCTCCTCCTGCGCCTCCCCCAGCGCCCGCACGCTGTCAAAGCCGAACCACTCCTCACCCTCCACCCCGTGGGTGACCCAGTTGGGGCCGTGCGCCCAGTGGGCCGCCACGTAGCGCGCACGCTCGCGCCAGCCCGGGTTCAGCGCGTCCCGCAGCTCCCGCCCCAGCAGGTGCACCTGCGCCTGGGGGAAATCCGGCAGCCCGCCGCTGTGGTCGAGGTCCAGATGGGTGGCGATGATGTGGCGCACGTCCCCCGGGTCGAAGCCCAGGCCCCGCAGCTGTTCGATCGCCGTCTCGGCGGGGTCCGCGCGCGGACGCACGATCGCATTGAACGGGCCCCCCAGCTGGCGCGGCTCGCGCGTGTCCCGCAAACCGAAGCCCGTGTCCACCAGCAGGAGCTCCTCCGCCCCCTCGATCAGCAGGCAGTGGCACACCAGCCGCGCCGCCTCCAGGAAGCCCCCCTCGCCCGTAAGCAGCCGCGCGCCGCGCGGACACATGGTGCCGCAGTTGAGGTGGTGGATCGCGCGAGGTGCGCCGCTCACGGCCGTCAAGCCTACTCAGACGCTGGGCGCCCCGCCGATCTCAGACCCTGGCGGGGGCGCGTCGGTCGTGCATGCGCCTGGTCCACCAGCGCCCGCGTCTGTAGTAGGGACGCGCCCCGCGGCGCCACGGCCCGCTGGACACGCCGGGCGCCATCTGAAAGGATACCGCCCGGTATGCGAAGCTCCCCACCCGAGGACCTCCCCGCCCTGCCACGGGGACCGCGCATGCCCAGCGCGGCTCAGACCGCGATCTGGTTCCGCCGCGCCCAGTGGCTGCTGGACACCTGCCAGGCGCGCTTCGGCGACATGTTCACGCTGCGCATCGTCGGCGAAAGCCCCTGGGTGATCACCTCCAACCCCGAGGTGATCAAGCAGGCCTTCACGGGAGATCCCCGCCTGTTGCACGCCGGCGAAGCCAACCGCATCCTGCTGCCCATCCTCGGCCCGAGCTCGGTGCTGCTGCTCGACGACGACGCCCACCTGCGCCAGCGCCGCCTGCTGCTTGCGCCCTTCCACGGCGAGCGCATGCAGCGCTACGGGGCCCTGATGAGCGAGGTGGCCGCGGCCGAGATCGAGCGCTGGCCGCTGCGCGAGCCCCACCGTCTGCGTCCCCGCATGCAGGCGATCACCCTGGAGATCGTGCTGCGGGCCGTGTTCGGCGTCGGCGAGGGTCCCCGCATGGAGCTCCTGCGCCGCGAGCTGCGCCGGGTGCTCGACATCGCCACCAGCCCGCTCACCGGCGCCGTGCTGATGACCCTCGGACCCGAGCGCATCCGCCACATGCCCCGCTACGAGCGCGAGCTGGAGCGCGTGAACGCCCCGATCTACGCCGAGATCGCCGCGCGTCGCGGCGCGCCCGACCTGCACGAGCGCGACGACATCATGTCGCTGCTGCTGCTCGCCACCCACGAGGACGGCAGCCCGATGAGCGACGAGGAGCTGCGCGACGAGCTCGTCACATTGCTGGTGGCCGGCCACGAGACCACCGCCAACGCGCTGGCCTGGGCGGTCGAGCGCCTCTGCCGCCATCCCGCCAAGCTCGCGCGGCTGGCCGAGGAGGTGGACGCCGGCGAGAGCGCCTACCTGGAGGCGGTCGTCCAGGAGACTTTGCGCCTGCGCCCGGTGATCTCGATCGTGCTGCGGCGGCTGCTGGAGCCGATGGAGTTCGGCGGGCGGCTGCTGCCCGCGGGCGCCTCGATCGTGCCCGCCATCCACCTCGTGCACCGCCGCGGGGACATCTACGAGCGCCCGGACGAGTTCATTCCCGAGCGCTTCCTGGAGTCCGAGGGAGGCCGCGCGCCCGGCACCTACACCTGGATCCCCTTCGGCGGCGGGGTGCGCCGCTGCCTGGGCGCGGCGTTCGCCCAGTTCGAGATGCAGGTGGTGCTGCGCGAGCTGGTGGCCCGGCGCAGCCTGCTCCCCTCGCGGCCGGACTCCGAGCGCAACTACCGGCGCGCGATCACCGAGACGCCCGGCCGCGACGCCGAGGTGCTGCTCGGCGCCCGCACTCCGCCCGCCCCCGCCGCGGCCG
>DATJVV010000314.1:0-2007 GCA_035501635.1 Solirubrobacteraceae bacterium
GCGCGATGCGCCGGATCGGCGGCGGTTTGAGCGGGCTCACGAGGGCGCCCCCCATCCGCCGAGCAGCAGCCGCCAGCCGGGCATGCGCCGGCCCTGCTCCCCGGTGCGCCGCGAGCCGCGGGCGATGCGCACCACGAGGAAGTTCAGCGCGAGCACGAGGATCAGAAGCACGAACGCGGCGGCATAGGCCTTCTGGTGGGAGTTGCCCTCGCCGGCGGGGGAGTTGTAGTAGACGTAGTTGGTGAGCGTCGAGCCGGTGCCCCGCAGCAGGCCCACGACCGGCGTGGAGCTCTCCGGTTCGGTGCGCAGCGTGCCGCCCAGCAGGATGATCACGATCGCGGTGTCCCCGATGATGCGGCCCATGCCGAGCACCGCCCCTTCGGCGATGTTCGAGCGCACCGAGGGGATCAGCACCCGCCGGATCGTGGTGGCGCGCGTCTTGCCCAGCGCGAAGGACGCCTCGCGCATGCGCTCGGGCAGCAGCGCCAGCCCCTCCCGCGTGGCCCCCACCACCAGCGGCAGCGCCAGCAGCGACATCATCGCGCCGGCCGTGAGGAAGGACTGGCCGGTGACCGACCCGCCGGCGGTGTTCTGGGAGAGGAAGCCCAGCACGCTGGTGGAGAAGATCAGCAGGCCGAAGATCGCCAGCACCACGCTCGGCGCCCCCGCGATGATCTCGATCGCCGACTCCACCGCCCGCGCCAGGCGCTCGGGGCGGCGGTACTCGCTCAGCCACATCGCCAGCGCCACCCCCACGGGCGCCGCGATCAGGATGCCCACCGCGGTGAGCAGGAAGGTGCCCTCCAGCGGATCCAGGAAGCCGCCCGAGGCGCTCTGGTGGAGTTCCGCGGCGGGGTGTTCGAACAGGAGCGCCGGGCGCAGGTAGGAGATGCCCGCCACCAGCATGTAGATCACAATGCCAAGCGCGATCGCGCACAGGGTGAGGCCCGCCGCCCAGCACAGCCAGTAGCCCAGGCGGTCCACCAGCGGCCACGCGCCCGTGCCCGCCCGCGGCGGGCGCGCCACCCTCAGGCCCGGTGGGGGAGAGCGCCGCGGCGGCGCCGTCGGGGAGGGGCTGGCGAGTCCTTCGGCGGCCATCAGCGCGTGCCCCTCAAACCCTGATCCCGTAGCGCTTGAGCGGCTGCTTGGCCGCCCAGCCCGCGAAGGACAGCAGCGCAGCCGAGACCAGCAGCACGGCGCCCATCGCGTAGAGGGTGTGGCTCATCGGCCCGATCGTCAGGCCCTCCGCTTCCTGGAAGATCGTGGCCGCCAGCGGGCGCACGGGCTCGAAGAAGAAGGTCAGCCCGTCCAGCGGGTTGGCCGCGAAGCCCCGGCTGCCGGCCACCATCGCGAGCATGATCGCCTCGCCCAGCGCCCGCGCCGTGGCGAGCACCGTGGCCGCCACGATCGCCGGGCGGGCCGTGCGCAGGGACACCCGCATGATCGTGCGCCAGCGGTTGACCCCCAGCGCCGCCGAGCCCTCCTTCCAGGCCGGCGGCACGGAGGCCAGCGCGCCGGAGATGAGCGCCACCATGATCGGCGTGATCATCACCGCCAGCACCAGGATCGCGAGCGTGAGGTTGGTGCCCGCGAGCTGCACCACGTAGATCACCGACTGCTTGCGCCCGTTGCTGATGAAGCTCCTTTCAAGCCACGGCGCCAGCGCGAGGATCGCCACCAGCCCGTAGACCACCGAGGGCACCGCCGCGAGCAGCCGCACGATCGGCTCCAGCGTGCGGCGCATTCCCTCGCCCGCGAACTCCGTGAGGCAGATCGCCGCCAGCGTGGAGCCCACCAGCGCGATCGCCACGGCGGGGACAGTGGTGATGATCGTCCCCCAGATCAGCGGCCAGGCGCGGATGTAGAGGATCGAGTGCCCGGGCAGCGCCTGGCCTTCCTGCATCGCGCGCAGCTGCACGTCCACGTCCCCACCCGAGCCGAACCAGGCCAGGCCATTGGCCCTGAACGACGGCCACGCCTTGACGAACACCGTGACGATCATCGCCC
>DATJVV010000315.1:0-4889 GCA_035501635.1 Solirubrobacteraceae bacterium
CGCGCGCGTGCGCGTGCGCGCGCGGGGCATCGCTCGCGCACGCCAGTTCACGTGGAGGCGCACCGCGGCCCTCACGCTGGAGAGCTACGCGCGGGCGCTGGCCCCGTAGCTCGCGAGCACCGTGCGCAGGGAGCTCTCCAGGGAGAGCAGCTGGGCGTTTCGCGCGAACCAGGCGGCGGTGCTCTGGCGCAGGGCGAAGCCGGCCTCGTGCACGCGCACGATGTTCGCGGCGATCGTGTCGGGATCGGCGTCCCGGGCCACGAAGCCGTTGACGCCCTCCTCGATCAGCTCGGTGGCCGCGTTGTCCTCGCCGGCCACCACCACGCTCGGCGTCCCGTGGGCGGCGGCCTCCACGACGATCAGCCCGTAGCCCTCGCGGCGAGAGGTGGAGAGCATGCACATCGCCTCGCCCAGGGCCCGGTCGATGCGCTCGGCCGCCACGAAGCCGGGCGCGCTGAGGGTCTCCTCCGCCCCCGCCGCGGCGATCGCCTCGCGCACCGCCTCGCGCTCGGGCCCGTCACCGTAGATCTCCCCCCGCAGCCCCGCGATCGACGCGCTCGCCCGAACCAGCGCCGTCACCGCCAGGGGCGCCCGCTTCTCGGGGATCAGCCGCCCGGCGAAGACCACGTCGGCGCCCGCCACCTCCCGCGCCGGCGCCGGTTCCAGGGAGCCCGAGTACTCGCCCCGCAGCACCGTTACCCCGCCGCGCAGGCCCTCTGCGCGCAGGCGGGAGGCGTGGAGCTCGGAGAAGCAGAAGGCGTGCTGGGGCACGCGGGCGCAGAGGCGCTGTACCAACGCCCCGATCGGACCGCCGATCGGTCCGAGGTACTCGCGCCAGTAGGAATCGCTCCACACCTCGTGCCAGTCCACCACGAGCCGGTAGCGCGCGAGCGGGCGGACGAGAGCCGCGGCGAGCAGCGAGAAGTAGGGGAAGGAGGCGCTGTGCACCGCCTCATAGCGGCGGCCGTGGCGCAGCAGATGCCAGAGCACTCCGGCGCCGAACGCCAGCGGCGGCAGAATGCGCCGGCGGCCGTCGGCGGCGTAGAGGCCCATACGGGGCCCCACGCTCAGCACCCGCACGCCTGGCACGTCCGCGCGCTCGTCCCGCTCCCACTGGCGCAGCGTGATGTAGGTCACGTCGTGTCCCTCGGCGGCGAGTCGCTGAGCGAGATCGCGATACCAGCGCTCGGCCCCGCCGACGGTGTGGGGGAAGAGGCAGTCATAGACGACGCACACGCGCACGGCGGCAAAGGATGCCCGACCGGCGCGACGTCGGCGCGGCGCCGATCGCTAGCATCCCCCGTGCGCAGCGCCACTTTCCGCCTTGGGGCGCGTTATAACCGCTGGATCCGTGTTCGCCGCGTGGCGCGCGCGGGCGCAAGGCGCGCAAGAGATGAGCACACTCGCCCAGCCCAGCACCCCCGTCGCCCGTGAGGGCACCGACGCCGAGAGCCCCCTGGTCTCGGTGGTGATCCCGTGCCTGAACGAGGCGCAGAACATCGAGCACTGCGTGCTGGCGGCGCGCGGCGCGCTGGATCGCATGGAGGTGCTCGGGGAGGTGGTGGTGGCCGACAACGACTCCGAGGACGACTCCGCGCAGCTCGCCCGGCGGGCGGGAGCACGGGTGGTGGTGGAGCGCCGGCGGGGCTATGGCAGCGCCTACCTCGCGGGGTTCGGGGCGGCGCGGGGCAGGTACATCGTGATGGCCGACGCGGACCTCACCTACGACTTCGATGACATCCCCCGCTTCGTGGAGGAGCTCGAGCGGGGGGCGGAGCTGGTGATGGGCGATCGCATGGACAACATCCAGCCGGGCGCGATGCCCTGGCTGCACCGGTACGTGGGCAACCCGCTGCTGTCGGGCCTGTTGAACCTCTTCTTCCGGACGGGCGTGAGCGACGCGCACTGCGGCATGCGGGCGCTGCGCAGGGACGTGCTGCCGCGCCTGGATCTGCGCACCACGGGCATGGAGTTCGCCTCCGAGATGGTGATCCGGGCCTCCAAGGAGAACCTGCGGATCGCGGAGTTCCCGATCGAATACCACCCCCGCGGGGGGGAGTCCAAGCTCTCGAGCTTCCGCGACGGCTGGCGGCACCTGCGCTTCCTGCTGGTGCACAGCCCCACCCACCTGTTCATCATGCCCGGGGCAATGCTGGCGGGGCTGGGCACGCTGATCGTGCTGCTGGTGGGCAGCGGCCTGGAACTGTTCGGGCGGGCCTGGGGCATCCACGCGCTGATCGGCGGGGCGCTGCTGATGGTGGTGGGCACCCAGGTGCTGGCGCTGGGCCTGTGCGCGCACGCCTACGGCACCTACTTCATGAAGGAGCGCGACCCCTGGTTCGATCGCATGCGCGCGCGCTTCCGGCTCGAGCACGGGCTGGCGCTGGGCGGCCTGTTCGTGCTGATGGGGCTGGTGCTCGGCGGGATCATCCTCGGCAACTGGATCTCCAGCGGCTTCGGCTCGCTGGCCAACGAATACATGGCGGTGATCGCGGCGACGCTGATCATCGTGGGCATCCAGATCTTCTTCTCCTCCTTCCTGCTGTCGATCCTCGGTCTGCGCCGCGGCTGACGTGGGCGTGCGGCTGGTGCTGGTGGTGGCGCTCGCGCTGGGCGCCGGTGCGCTCGCGCTCGACATGTCCGGAAGCGCGCAGCGGCTTGCCGGCACCGACCACACGGCCCCGATCAGCTTCGTGGCCACGTTGCACGCGGGCCAGGAACTGTGCCAGCCGGGGATGGTGCTCCCGGGTGAGGTCCAGAGCGTGCAGGTGCTGGTGGGCACCTACGGCCCGCCGGTGCCGGAATTGACCGACCGTTTCGTCGAGGCCGGTGGGCGCGTGCTCGCCGCGGGGCGCCTGCCGGCGGGCGCCAAGCAGGGGAACGTGACGATCCCCATCTCCCACGTCCACGGCGGCTCTGCGTCCGGCACGCTCTGCATCGCCGTGAAGGGTGGAAAGACGACTGTGCTGGGCGGCAACGCCTTCACGGCCGGGCCGGCCTCCGAGCAGGTCGCCGGCGTCCCGCGGCCAGGGCGGATCACGGTCGTCTACCTGCGTCCGGGCCGCGAATCGTGGTGGCGGCTGCTGCCCACGCTCAGCGAACGCTTCGGTCTGGGCAAGGCCACGTTCTTCGGTGACTGGACGCTCGCGGCGGCCGCGCTGGCGCTGCTGGGTGTGTGGATCGCCACAGCGCGGCTGCTGTGGCGGGAGCTGAGTTGAAGAAACCGCTCGCGGCGTGGCGGCGCATTCCCCGGGCGGGGCGCGCCTGCCTGCTGATCGCGTTCGTCAACGCGGCCGTCTGGGGCGTTGTCGTGCCGCCCTTCCAGGCGCCCGACGAGATCGCCCACTTCGGCTACGCCCAGTACCTGGCACAGACCGGCAAGGCGCCCTCGCAGGGGCCGGGTGCCCAGTACTCGCCCCAGGAGCAGGCGGCGCTCGAAAACATGTACTTCTTCGAGGTGATCGGGCACCCCGGCGAACGCGGGGTCCTCACGCGCACCGAAGACAGCGCCCTGCGCGCGGCGCTCGTCGGGAAGAACCCGCTCGGCGAAGGCGGTGTCAGCTCGGTGACCAACCAGCCGCCGCTCTACTACGCGCTGGAGGCCATCCCCTACTGGCTCTCGCCCTCGCATGAGATCCTCAACCGCCTGGTGTTCATGCGGCTGCTCTCGGCGCTGCTGTCGGCCTGCACGGTGCTGGTGGTGTTCATGTTCCTGCGCGAGCTGCTGCCGGGATCGCCGTGGGCGTGGACAGTGGGGGCGCTGGTGGTGGCCTTTCAGCCGATGGTGGACTTCATCGCCGCCGGCGTCCAGGGCGACAATCTGCTCTACCTCGCCTCGGCGCTGACCTTCCTGCTGCTGCTGCGCGCCTACCGGCGCGGCCTGACAATGCGCCGTGCGGTCGCGATCGGAGCGGTCGTGGCGGTGGGGACGCTGGCGAAGCTGACCTTCATCGCGCTGCTGCCGGGAATCGCGCTGGCGCTCCTGCTGCTGGCCTGGCGAGCCATGCCGGCGGGCCGTGCGCAGGCCCTGCGCGCGCTGGGAACGGCTGTCGCGATCGCGGCGGTGCCGGTGCTGATCTATGGCCTGCTGAACCTCACCCTGTGGCATCGCGGCACGATCACCGCGGGCGGCGTGGCGGGGGCGACGAACAGCTCCCTACCTGGTGGCGGCTCGATCAGCCCGCGGGAGACGCTCGACTACACGTGGGAGCTCTACCTGCCGAGGCTGTGGTTCATGCACCACGCCTACTTCACCTCCTATCCGCTGATCGCGATCTGGCTGAACGAATCGGTAGGTCACTTCGGCTGGCTCGACTACAACTTCCCGGCGTGGGTCTATCAGGACGCCCACAAGATCTTCTACGTGCTGGCGGTGTTGGCGCTGATCGGCGTGGTGCGGGCGCGCGCGAAGGTGCGCCCGCTGCTGCCGATCTTCGCCTGCTTCGCGGTCATGGCGGTGGGCCTGCTCGGGGCGATCGGCTACGCCGGCATCCGCTACCAGCTGAACAACGGCACCCAGTTCGTGCAGGCGCGCTACCTGTTCCCGCTGCTGGTCTTCTACGGGCTGCTCATGGTGATGGCCGCCCGCGGCGTGGGCCGGCGCTGGGCGCCCGCGCTCGGCGGCGCTCTGGTCGTGCTGGCGATGGTCCACGGTCTGTTCGCCGAGACTCTGACGATCTCCCGCTATTACGGCTGAGCGCCCGCCGGCGCCCGTTCGCGCTCGCGCAGCGCGTGGCGCAACCCGGCTTCCACCTCGTCGGTGGCGTGCTCCCAGGTGTGGGAGCGCACGAACTCGATGCCCTGACGCGACTGGCGCTCCCACAGCGCGCGGTCGTCGAGCAGGCGCTCGAGCGCGTCGGCGATGCGCCGCGGGTCGAGCTCGGCGAGCG
>DATJVV010000316.1:0-5546 GCA_035501635.1 Solirubrobacteraceae bacterium
TTGGTCGCGGGTGCGGCCCTTGCCGCGTGTGCTCGTGGGTGGTTGCACGCCGGCCGTGAGGTGCAGCTTGCGCATCTTGGTGCGGACCAGCGTGGGGCGCGCATAGGCGTAGTCTTGTTCGCGGGTGAGGAGGTGCCAGCAGAGCACGACGAGCTTGCGTGCCACGGCGGTGACCGCGACTTGCGGGCCGCGGCGTGCCTGGATGCGCTCGCCAAACGCGCGCAGTGGGCCTGGTGAACGCACCGCGACCCACGCGGCCTGCCCGAGCGCGCCACGCGCCTGTGCCGATCCGTGCTTTGAGATCCGTCCGTGGTGCGCGGGCTCGCTGCCGGACTGGCGGACCCGTGGGTCAAGGCCGATGTAGCCAACGAGATGGCGTGGTGTCGCGAACCTGCTGACGTCGCCGATCGCGGCGAACACCGCGCTGGCGGTGTAGACGTCAAGGCCCGGGATCGTCATCAGCCGCTTGATCTGGGGAGACTCCAGTGCTTGACGAGCGATCTGTCCGTCCAGCAATGCGATCTCTTGGTCGATGAAGTCGATCTGGCGCAAACACGCCTCGAGCGTCTCGTGCTCATCCACGGGCAACTGTCGTTTCGTCAGCCACGCCCGGCCGCTCTTGCCGAACACATCGCTGAACGGAGGACGGCCTTGCAGGGTGCGCATGAGTACGCCATGCACCTCGTTCTTCTGGCGTGTGCGAGCACGCACCAGGTTTGCGCGACGCGCGCAGCGGCGGCGCAGCACCCGCGTGAACTCATCGGGTACCCATACCTCTCGCAGATACCCCTGGGCGAGCAGTCGCGCGAGCGTCTGCGCATCCAGTCGATCTGTCTTGGCGCGAGCGGCCGGAAGCTCCTGCGCCTTGCAGACCACGACCCGCGCGACGTGCCCCTCGATGATCCTGGCGATCATCGCCGAGACGCCCGTGGCCTCCATCGCTACCTGGTCGCTCCCCCGCAGCGTGCCGGCGAACCGGCGCAGCTCCTGCGGCGTGGTCGACATGCGCCCCAGCGAACGCAGCTCACCATCCTCAGCTACCGCCACCTCGCAGAAATCGCGGTGAACATCCAATCCAAAGAACCTCACGTCCTGTCTCCTTCGTTCGTATTCGACCGACCGGAAGACGCGGGGGCAAGAACGACAGATAGGGATTCGGGCTCACGGCCCACACGGGTAGGTCGCAGGGGCGGCCACATAGACTTACGGGCTCACAGCCCACTACGACAACGGCCTGCCCACCACGTTCTTCCTCGAAGCCCCAAGGACCCAGGCGACGGACGCTACGCCCCCCGCCGGACATCCAACAAGGCTCCACCACCCATTTTCATCCCCGTAGACTTCAACGACGATCCTGCCTGGATCGTGACGGCAGTCGTTCAGGACAACGGTCCTCGGGGGATGCAGCCATGAACATCAAGATCGCCGGCATCGACTTCGACTATCACGACTACGACGAGCGTGGCGACGTCCTGTATCTGCACGTCGGGCAGCCGAACGGTCCATCCGCCCGTGCGCTGGAGACGCCAGAGGGGCACACGGTCGAATACGACGAGCACGGAGCAGTCATCGGGCTCGAGCTGACCGGCGTGCGGGGAGCGCTAGAGCGCGACGGCGCTTTGCAGCTCACGTGGCCCCCGGCGCATCTCGCGGCGAGCGCCCTCCGCGAGGCGCTTGCGGCGTAGCTCAGTTCACGAGACATCGCGGGCAGCGCACCCCGGTCGGAGTCTTCCGCCGTAGCCCGAGCCGAATCGGGGATGGCGGACGGTGGCCAATGCGGGAGCCAGGACGCGAACGAAACCCGAACATGGGCATGGAGGGCCTGGTTGAGGCGCTGCTTGAGCCGGTGGCGCGGCGTGCACGGCGGGAGGCGTTGAGGGTGTTGCTCTCGTAGCCGGACAATGTATTTGGCACGAGGACAGCTGCTGCAGCGTGCAGACAAGCTATATTGTCTAGATGCGGATTGGCGACCCGGCGCAGGCATGGCGTCGCCGACGCGGACATATGGCACGCGGTTCGCAACGCCATGAGACGAGTGCTGCTTGACGATGACTTGGTCATGCTCATCGGACCGGCATCAGACGGGGCGCTACTTGAGATCGGTGTCCTGGGCATCGACGAAGAAGATCCTGTTGTCATCCACGCACAGCCGCTACGACCAAAGTTCCACCGATTCCTTGGATAGACAGCGATGGCAAAACACACCAACAGAGAGATCGAGCAGGCCGCCGAACGATTCGAGCGACTCACCGACGCATTGGACCCAGCCACAGCCGAGGTCGAGATGACAGACGACCTTCGGAAGATCGCGGTAGCGGCCGAGGTGGTACGCGCCGACGACGCTCGCCTGCGGGAGGCCGTTCTTCTCGCTCGGGCGCACGGCAGATCCTGGAACCGGATCGCACTGGCTCTGGGCGTCTCTCGGCAGGCAGCTAGACAGCGGTTCGCGGACAGGACAACCTGAGGTCTCGGAAGCGTTGCGCCGGTAGCCGCTGGCGGAGGCGATCGCTGAGACGTGCGACAATCGGAGGATGACCAAGGCCGAGTTGCACGAGCTGGTGGACCGTCTGCCCGACGGCGCGGTCGACGGCGCCGCGATCCTCCTGGAGGAGATCGGTGACGGGCGTATCGATCCGGAGCAGGCGTGGTTCTGGACGCGTGAGTGGCAGACCAGGGAGCGCGAGGCGGACGAGGATCTCGCGGCCGGTCGGGCGGCGAGCTACGGGAGTGACGAGGAGCTGTTGGCGGCGTTGGACGAGCGCACGAAGCCGCTTGATGCCGACGCGTGAGGTCCTCGCGTCGTTCTGGCGCGACTGGGACCGGCTGACCCCGCAGCAGCAGCGAGCCTTTCGCGAGGCGCTCGTGCAGTTCATCGCCGACGTGGGCGACGCCGGCCAGGGCTTTCATCCGCGCCTGCGAGTCAAGCGCGTGCAAAGTCACCCCCGTGTGTGGGAGATGACCTGGGCGCCCGATGGCCGCGCGACCTTCGAGTACGGCGAGGAGGTCCGGCTGGGGGAGACGCACATCGTCTGGCGGCGCATCGGCACACACTCGGTGTTTCGCCGGCCTTGAGTGGGAAGATGGGCTCGGGGTTTGAATAAGGACCGGAAGGTCCTCCGGAATGCCCCGTGCGGGACTCGAACCCGCCCCACCGGATTAAAAGTCCGGGGCTCTACCAGATGAGCTAACGGGGCCCGCGGGGCAGTGTGGCAGATGGGGGCGGGTCAGGCCCGGGAGGGGGTTTCGGCGGCGGCGGCGCGGAGGAGGTCCTCGATGGTGGTGAGCTTCACGCGGGGGCGTCCGGCGGGCACGCCGAGGGAGCGCTCGTGGCGGTCGATGGCTTCCCAGCCTGCGTAGGGCACGAGGTCTGGCTGGCGCTCGCGCAGGAGCGCCTCGATCGCCTCCGGGTCGGGCGCGGAGGGCTCGTGGCGGGGGGCGGCGGAGTCGGGGGAGAGGTCGGCGAAGATGGCGTCCACTGTCTCCTGGGCGTCCTTCTTGTTGGTGCCGATCACCCCGGAGGGGCCGCGCTTGACCCAGCCCACGACGTACTCGCCGGGGAGGTGGGCGCGGGTTTGGGGGTCGAGCACGCGGCCGGCGTGGTTGAGGATGGTGGCGGAGGACTCCTCGAAGGGCACCTCGGGCAGGGGCAGGGCGCGGTAGCCCACGGCGCGGAAGAGCAGGCCCGTTTCGATCGTGTGGGTCTCCTCGGTGGCCTGGGCGCGCAGGCCGCCGCCGGAGGGGTTCGCGAGCAGGCGGTTGCGCACGAGCTCCACCGAGGCGAGGTGCCCGGAGGGGCCGGCGTGCAGGGCGGTGGGGGAGAGCAGGAAGCGCAGCACGATGCGCTTGGGCCGTCCGGCGGGGGGCTTGGCGGCGTACTCGCGCAGGATCTCCACGTTGCGCCGGGCGGTGATGTCCTCCTGGGCGGCGGGGTCGTGCACGGCGAGCGCCAGCTCGAGCTCCCGCGGGTCCACGATCACGTCGGCGCCGGCGAGGTCGGCGAGCTCCAGCAGCTCGGGGTTGGTGAAGGCCGCCTGGGCGGGGCCGCGGCGGCCGATCACGAGCACCTCGCGCACGTTGGAGCGGGCGAGCACCTCCAGGGCGTGGTCGGCGGTGTCGGTGCCGGCGAGCTCGGAGGGCTCCAGCACGAGCATGCGGGCGACGTCCAGGGCCACGTTGCCGTTGCCGATCACCACCGCGCGCTCGGCGGAGAGGAGGTCCACCTCCAGGTCGCTGTGGTCGGGGTGGCCGTTGTACCAGCCCACGAACTCGGTGGCGGGGTGGGAGCCGGGGAGGTCCTCGCCGGGGATGTTCAGGGAGCGGTCCGAGGGGGAGCCGGTGGCGTACACCACGGCGTGGTAGTGCTCGAGCAGGTCCCCCCGGGAGACGTGCTGGCCGAAGGTGACGTTGCCGAAGAAGCGAAAGCGGGGATGGGCGGCGGTGCGCTCGTAGACGCGGGTGACGGACTTGATCTTGGGGTGGTCGGGGGCCACGCCGGAGCGCACGAGGCCCCAGGGGGTGGGTAGGCGCTCGAACATGTCCACGTCGAAGCGCCCCGCGGAGTCCTTGAGCAGGTGGCCCGCCGTGTAGAAGCCCGCGGGCCCGGAGCCCACCACGGCGATGCGCAGGGCGGAGTGGGGTGTGTCTGGGTCGGTCATCTGCGGACTGGATGGGCGCGGCCCGACTCGAACGGGCGACCCCCTCGGTGTAAGCGAGGTGCTCTGGCCAGCTGAGCTACGCGCCCCTGGTCGGGGACCTCACAGGCTAGCGGAGGGTCGGGGAGGCGATCGTGGGAAGCTTGGCTTCGATGGCACGCGGATGGCGGATCGCGGCGGTGGTGGCGGCGGCGCTGGTTCTGGCGCTGGGGATCGCCCAGATCGTGCTGCCCAGGGTGGCGGCGTCCTCGGTGCGGGGCAGGGTGCAGCGCTACGGCACGGTGAGGAGCGTGTCGGTGTCCGCGTTCCCCGCGGTGAAGCTGCTGTGGAAGCACGCCGACGAAGTGAGGGTGCGCGCGGGCAGCCTCAGCTTCCAGCCCGGCGAGGGCGCGGACCTGGTGGCGGAAGGCTCGGGCACCGAGCGGGTGGTGGGCAGCGCCGAAGAGGTGACAGTGGGCCCGGTGCAGGTGCGGGACGTGAGCTTTGCCAAGCACGGCGACTCGCTGCGCGCGGAAGGCACCATCGACGAAGAAGAGGTGCGCCAGGCGCTGCCGCCGGGGGTGAGCGTGGACGTGCTCGAATGCGGGGGCGGCCAGGTGAAGGCGCGGGTGGGGGGCGAGCTGTTCGGGTTCGGGGCCAGCGTGGACGCGGTGGCGAGAGGCTTGGCGGGCAAGCTCGTGGTGCAGGCGCAAGCGGGCTTTCTGGGCACGGTGACGGACACCCTCTTCGAAGATCCCCGCGTGTACGTGGAAGGGGTGGACGCGCGCAGGCTCTCGGGGAGCCCGAACGGGGAAGGCTCCTACCGGCTCACCATGTGGGCGAGCGTGCGCTGAGGGCCGCCGGCCGAGGACTCTCAGAGGGCCCGCGAGAGGCTCGGCGCGGGGGCGGATGAGC
>DATJVV010000317.1:0-3418 GCA_035501635.1 Solirubrobacteraceae bacterium
CATCTGACACATGGCCCGGGAGGGAAGCAGGGGGCTTGACAGCGGGGAGCGGGATCTCGCGTTCGAGGAGCTCTGGGAGCGCGAGCGGCTGCTGAACGCGGCGGTGGCGCAGGCCGACGCGGAGGGCCTTGAGAGCTGCACGGTGGAGTGCCTCTGCGCGCGGGCGGGGGTGCCCGGCGAGGCGTTTAGGGCACACTTCCAGAGCGTTGGGGAGTGCTTCGAGGCGGCGTGCGACTCGCTGATGCAGCAGCTGATGGCGCGGACCATCTCGGCCTACCACGCGCCCGCGGACTCCTGGATCGCGCGGGTGCGGGCGGCGCTGTCCAGCTATCTCAGGGGCGTGTGCGCGCGGCCGGAGGCGGCGCGGGCCTACCTGCTGAGCCCGCCCAACGCTCCGCCGGCGCCCTCGGAGCCCGCCGCCGACGGCGATCTCGGCACGGCGTGGGCCGCCCCCCGCGAGCGGGCGATCGGGCTGCTGGAAGAGACGATCGCGGAGATGCTGCGGGACCTGCCCGAGAGCGAGGAGCTCGGCTGGGTGACCGTCACGGGCATCGCGGGGGGCATCTCGCGGGTGGTGGAGCGGCGCGTGCGGGAGGGCCGCACGGATGAGCTGGCGGATCTGCTGGAGCCGATGCTCACGTGGGCGCTGATGCAGCTGCCCGAGGAGGTGCGCCCGCCCGAGGCCGAGGATCACCTCCTGGAGGAGGGCGAGCGTCGCGGGTGGGAGCTGCTGGCGGGGTAGGGCTCAGATCAAGGTGCTGACGCCGAGCGTTGCCGCCTGATCGCCAGCACCATACTCCACGCTCGCGAGCGTCAGCCCATGCGCGGGCGCCGTGGGCCCCGCCTCCGCGCGGGGCCGGCCCTCCAGCAGCGCCTGGAAGTCCGCCAGCGAGCGCCGGCCGCCGGCGACCTGGAGCATGGTGCCCACGAGGATGCGGTTCATGTGGCGCATGAAGGTGTCGGCCTGGATCCAGAACTCGAGCAGCTGCCCCTCCCCCCCATCCCCCTCCGCGTGGCTTGCGCCCGCTCGCGGGTCGTGCGCCTGCGCGCCCGCGGTGCGCCACTCCGCCCTGAGGACGTCCCGCTGGAAGCGCACGTGGTGGGTATGGGTTGGGGTGAAGGCGGTGAAGTCGTGTGTGCCCACGAGGGCGGCGGCGCAGGCGCGCAGGGCCTCCAGGTCCACCGGGCGGGGCCACCACAGCGAGCGATCGCGCTCGAAGACCCCGCGGGCGGGGCGGGCGAGGACGCGGTAGCAGTAGGTGCGGCTGCTGGCATGGCGGCGGGCGTCGAAGCCCTCGGGCATGGGCTCGGCGGCGAGCACGGCGACGTCCTCGGGCAGCAGGGCGTTGAGCCGGCGGGGATCCACGGCCTCGTGGGGGTAGCTGGCGACCTGGCCCCAGGCGTGCACGCCCCGATCGGTGCGGCCGGCGACGGTGAGGGGGATGGGCTGGGCGAGGATCGTGGAGAGGGCCCGCTGCAGCTCCTCCTGGACGGTGCGCAGGCCCGGCTGGCGGGCCCAGCCGGCGAAGTGGGCGCCGTGGTACTCGAGGGTGAGCTTCGTTACCACCGGGTGGCTCGTCCGATGCGGCCGGTTCTGCCCCTGGTGGCCTCGCGCGATGGCGCGCCCGTGCGAGGCCTAGACGAGCTCGATGAAGACCATCTCGGTTGAGTCCGAGCGGCGGGGGCCGAGCTTGAGGATGCGGGTGTAGCCGCCGGGGCGGTCGGCGTAGCGGGGGGCGATTTCCTCGAAGAGCTTGTGCACGGCGAACTTGTCCTGGGCGAGCGCGGAGAGAGCCTGGCGGCGGGCGTGGAGGTCGCGGCGCTTGGCGAGGGTGATGAGCTTCTCGAGCTCGGGTTTCACGGCCTTGGCCTTGGCGGAGGTGGTGCGGATGCGCTCGTGCTCGATGATCTCCTTGGAGAGGTTCATGAGCAGGGCCTTGCGATGGGCGGAGTCGCGGCTGAGCTTGTTGCGGGTCTTCTGGTGTCGCATAGTCGGGGAGTGTAGATGATGGATTTCACCGCGGGCGCCTTCGGCGGCGCGGTGAAATCATCACTCACCCCCTCCGGCGTGCGCCGTGCGTATTCAGGCCGTCCGTTCGGACTAACTCGCGCCCGTCGGCGCGGCACAACCTTCCTTTTTCCTACTGTGTGTAACCATGGTTATACAGGATCTTTCAAAGAAGAACTCTACTCGGACTCGAACCGCCGGCGCCAGGTACCGACTCGAACCCCGACGCCAGGTCCCACGGTCAGTCCGCGCGGAGGTTGAGGCCGCGGGAGTGGAGGGTTTCGATGACCTCGTCGATGGACTTTTTGCCGAAGTTGGGGATGGCGTTGAGCTCGGCCTCGGACTTGGAGATGAGGTCGCCGACGGTCTGGATGCCGGCGCGCTTGAGGCAGTTGTAGGAGCGGACGCCGAGCTCGAGCTCCTCGATGAGGATGCCCCACTCCTCCCCCTGGAGGGCGCCGGCGGCGCCGGCCTGGGGGCCGCCGGGGACGGCGAGGCCGTGGCCGTCGAGCTGGCCGCCGGGGGTGGCGCGGAGCTCCTGGATGCGGTCGGCGTCGGTGAAGATGGCGAGCTGGGAGATGAGCAGCTCGGCGGCCTCGCGGAGAGCTGCCTGGGGCTCGATGGAGCCGTCGGTCTCGATGTCGAGGGTGAGCTTGTCGAAGTCGGTCTTCTGGCCGACGCGGGCCTGGTCGACGGCGTAGGCGACGCGGCGGACGGGCGAGAAGATGGAGTCGATGGGGATGACGCCGATGGGCTGGTCGGCGGACTTGTTCTCCTCGGCGGGGCGGTAGCCGCGGCCGCGGCCGATGGTCATGTAGAGCTCGAGCTTGGTTTTCTTCTCGAGGGTGGCGATGTGGACGTCGGGGTTGAGGATCTCCACGCCGGCGGGGAGGTCGATGTCCTTGGCGGTGATGTCGCCGGGGCCGGTGACCACCAGGGGGGCCTCCACCTCGGTGGCGTCGGAGTGCATGCGGCAGACGATGCCCTTGAGGTTGAGGACGATGTCGGTGACGTCCTCCTTCACGCCCGAGATCGTGGAGAACTCGTGAGCGACTCCTTCGATGCGCACGCTCGTCACGGCCGCCCCGGCCAGCGACGAAAGCAGTACTCGGCGCAGGGAGTTGCCGAACGTGTAGCCGAAGCCGCGGTCCAGCGGCTCGATCGTGAACGTGCCGCGGTTCTGCTCCACGGACTCGCTTGTGATGCGGGGGATTTGGAAGTCGAGCATCGGCGTCCTAACGTCGTTTGGTGTGGCGCCCGGTCCTCGCGGCCGGGCTCTTGGTCCGCCATCCGCCTCGTGGGCGACCCGGCGGGGGGGGTTCAAGCGGCTACTTCGAGTACAGCTCGACGATGAGCTGCTCCTGCACCGGCGCCGCCACCTCCCGGCGCTCGGGCCGGCGCAGCACCTTG
>DATJVV010000318.1:0-2204 GCA_035501635.1 Solirubrobacteraceae bacterium
CAGGCGCCGGCGCAGGCGCAGGTAGGCGACGTCGCGGTTGCGGTCGTTGGTGCTCTGGGAGAGCACGGTGAGGATGAGCTCGGCGATGGGATGGCGGTGGGGCTTCATGCGGGGGATGCCGTAGAGCTCGCGCAGGCGTTCGCGCACGCGCAGCACCCGGGCGCGGGAGGGGGCTCGCCAGGAGCTGGAGGCGGGGGCGGGCACGGGAGGACGTATATATGCTCGCGGCGGTGCCCGCTATCAGCGATCGCGACGGCCGGCTGGGCGAACTGCCCGTGTTCTGGCGCGAGGCGCAGTGCGCGCCGGGGGTGGCGGCGCCGGTGGTGTACCTGCACGGGGTGCCGAGCAACAGCGACGAATGGCGGCCGTTCCTGGAGCTCACGGGGGGGCTCGCGCCGGACCTGCCGGGGTTCGGGCGGTCGGGCAAGCCGGGGCACTTCCCGTACACGATCGAGGGCTATGGAGACTTCATCGAGAGCTTCCTGGAGCTCGCGGGCGCGGACTGGCCGGGGGGGCTTGGGCGGGTGAGCCTGGTGATGCACGACTGGGGCTCGGTGGGGCTCGCGTTCGCCCAACGCCACCCCGAGCGGGTGGAGCGGCTGGTGTTGATGAACGCGGTGCCGTTGCTGGCGGGCTATCGCTGGCATCGCACGGCGCGCATCTGGCGCACGCCGCTGCTGGGAGAGCTGGCGATGGGGATCACCACACGACGGACCCTGCGAGTCTCCACGCGCGAGTCGAACGTGACCCCGGGGCCGCTGCCGCGGGAGTGGATGGACTCGGTGCTGGCCCACTTCGACCAGGGCACCCAGCGGGCGATCCTGCGGCTGTACCGGAGCTCGCCGCCGGAGACGCTCGCGGCGGCGGGAGCGCGGCTGGGCGAGCTGAGGGCGCCGGCGCTGGTGGTATGGGGGGCGGCGGACCCCTACATCCCGGTGCGCTTCGCCGGCGCCTACGCCCGGGCGCTGCCGGAGGGAGAGCTGCTGGAGCTGAGCGACGCGGGCCACTGGCCGTGGCTGGACCGGCCCGATGTGATCGAGCGGGTGGCGGCGTTCCTCGGGGCGGGCGACGCCCGAGGGGGATGAGAACGCTGAGCGGCGCCACGGCCTCCTCGCCGGCGCCGCCGACCTCCGCGCCCGGGGCAGCCCGCCGGGGAGCGTCCGCGCGGCGCGCGGGATGGCCGCCGGCGCAGGTGCCGGCGTGGACGATCACGGCGTGCGCGGGCCTCGTGTACGTGCTGGCGGCGCCCCCCAGCTCGGATCTGGCGGCGGCGTCCTATCGCAGCTACCTGTTCTCGCGCGCGGGGTTCACGATCTGGGAAGACGGCTGGTACGGAGGGCACCACCTGCCGGCGTACTCGCTGCTGGCGCCGGCGCTGGGGGCATGGCTGGGACCCCAGCTGGTGGCGGCGCTGGCGATGACGGCGGCCGCGGCGCTGTTCGCGGCGCTGATCGAGGGGGCGTTCCCGAGGCGGGCGGCGCGGATGGCGGCGGTGTGGCTGGCGGTGGGGGCGTCGGTGTCGCTGCTCTCCAACCGGGTGCCCTTCGACCTCGGGCTGGCGATCGGGTTGGGTTGCCTGGTGGTGGCCGCTCGGGGAGGACGCGGCGCGCGGGCATGGCGGGTGGGGGCGGGGTTGGCGCTGGCCGTTTTGTGCGCGCTGGCGAGCCCCGTGGCGGGGGCGTTCCTGGCGCTGGCGTGCGTGGCGTGGGGGCTGACGTTCCGGGCGCGGTGGCCGTTCGGGCTGGCGGTGTGCGCGCTGGCGCCGATCGGGGTGCTGGCGTACGTGTTCCCGGAAGGCGGCACGCAGCCGTTCGCGGGCTCGGCCTTCTACCCGGGCCTCCTGGGTGTGGCGATCATCGGGGCGTTCACGGCGAGCACGCCGCGGGCGGTGCTGGCGCTGCGGATCGGCACGGGGCTGTACGGGGCGATGCTGATCTGCGCCTACGTGCTGCCCACCGCGGTTGGCGGCAACGCGGATCGACTGGGGGCGCTGTTCGCGGGGCCGGTGGCGGCGCTGGCGCTGCTGGGGCGGCGGCCGCGCTGGCTGGTGTGGGCTCTGGCGCCGTTCCTGCTCTACTGGCAGGTGAACGCGCCCGTGTCGGACTTCCTGGCGGCGGCGGGGGACCCGGGGGTGAGGGCCTCCTACTACCGGCCGCTGCTCGCGGAGCTGCGGAGGCTGGGGGTGGGATATGGAGGGCCGCCCA
>DATJVV010000319.1:0-3663 GCA_035501635.1 Solirubrobacteraceae bacterium
CAGCGGCGCCTGCGCCCCGGTGAGACAGCTGATCAGCTCCGCATCCACGGCCAGCCGATCGATCACCGCCCGCAACGTACTCGCCGGATCGCCCCACGCGTGCAGCTCGTCCGCCACGAACCCCACCGCCTGGCCCTTCACGAAGCGTCCCTGGGCGTCGTCCCGCGCGGCCTGCGCCACCGCACCGGTGCGCACGTGCGCCAGCGCGCCCAGCAGCGCCGCCGCGTTCTCCTCCACGCTGCGCCCCTGCTCCAGCGACACCGCCGCCACCAGCCCCGCCTGCTGGCTCACCGCCGGCGCCACCAGCACCTGCTTCTCCGAGAGCTCCGCCGCACGCTCCGCCGCCATCACCACGTTCGCGCTGCTGGGCAGCACCAACACCTCCTCGGCCGGCACCGCGTGGATCGCCGCCAGCAGCTCATAGGTGGAAGGGTTCAACGTGGGACCTCCGTCGATCGTGCACACCCCGAGCTCCTGGAACATCCGCGCCACCCCATCGCCGCCCACCACCGCCAGCGCACCGCAGCGCACCGCCTCCCCGGCGTTCGCCGGCGCTCCCACCACGCCGCTGCCGTGCTGCCCCCGCATACGCTCCTCACGTTCCATCACCTGGGCGTGCATGTCCGCCACGTCCAGCCGCGACACCTCCCCCGCGTTCGCGAACACCGCCATCGCGCGCTCGGGCTCGTCGGTGTGCACATGCACCTTCAGCGTGTTCGCGTCCCCCACCACCAGCACCGAGTCCCCGATCTCCTCCAGCGGTCCCACGAACGCGCCCGCTTTGAGCTCGCTGCCCGTCACCGCGAAGTTCGTGCAGAAGCGATAGGTGCTCGAGGAGTGCTCGGGATGGCTGATCTGGGCCGGCGCGTGGTGCTCGAGCTCGGGCGCCTCCTCGCCCCTCAGCGCCGCCACCACCCCCGCGAAGATGATCGTCAGGCCGTACCCCCCCGCGTCCACCACCCCGGCATCCCGCAACGCCGCCAGCAGCTCCGGGCCCCGCTTCACCGACTCCTGCCCCGCCGACACCGCCCGCGCGAGCGTCTCCGCGATCACCGCGTCCTGGCTCGCCGCGCCCGTCGCCGGGCTCAGCCTCGGGTTCTCCGGGCTGTGCGCCACGTCGCTCACGATCTGGTGGGCCATCTCCCGGGCCACCGTGAGGATCGTCCCCTCCGCCGGCTCTCTCACCGAGGCGTACGCCCGGTCCGCCGCGTTCGCCAGCGCCGCCCCGATCAGCGTCGCGTCGATCAGCTCCCCGGGCCGGCTCACGAGCTCTTCCGCCGCTCCCCGGATCAGCTGCGAGAGGATCACCCCGGAGTTCCCCCGCGCCCCAAGCAGCGCCGCCCGCGCCACCGACTGCACGATCTCCTCCCGCCCGATCTCGTCGATCGTTCGCGTCCCGTTGCTTCCCTGCAGCCGGTCGAGCTCCGCCAGCACCGCTCGCAGCGTCAGCACCATGTTGTCGCCCG
Source organism: Solirubrobacteraceae bacterium (assembly GCA_035501635.1). Classification (GTDB taxonomy): domain Bacteria; phylum Actinomycetota; class Thermoleophilia; order Solirubrobacterales; family Solirubrobacteraceae; genus Palsa-744. Next base: position 1,467 of record DATJVV010000319.1, read on the forward strand.
TGTCCCCGTCCGCAACCGGGAACACGTTGAGGTCGTTCACCTCCTGCCGGCGAGACTCCAGATGCGCCAGCGCCGCCGCCACGGCCGCGCGAAACCGAACCAGGTTGGTATCGCTCACCGCGCTAGGTCTTATCAGGTCCCGCCATCGCCGAGCCCCGCGGGCGGACGCCGCGAGCGCGATCCGGCGCCGGCCGCCGGCACTTCAGGGCCTTGCGGCCAGCGGCCCTACAGGGCCTTGGTGACCTTGCCGGCTTTCAGACAGCGCGTGCACACGTACACCCGCCGCGGCGACTTGCCGTCCATGATCCGCACCTTCTGCAGGTTCGGATCGAAGCGCCGCTTGGTGGCCACCATCGAATGGCTGCGGCTCTGCCCGAACGCCGGACCCTTCCCGCAGCTGTGACATACCTTGGCCATCGCCGCCGCAGTCTAGACGGTTTCACCTCACGGAGAGGAGAGCTGGCGCCGGAGGCTCGCCATCGCCAGCACCGCCTCCGCCGCGTGGCGTCCCTGGTCGCGCCTGTCCCCGCCCGCCCGGGCCAGCGCCTGGTCCATGGTGTCGCAGGTGAGCACCCCGAACGCGCACGGCACGCCGGTGTCCAGCTGCACCCGCATGATGCCCGCCGCGGCCTGTGAGCACACGAAGTCGTAGTGGTCGGTCGCCCCCCGGATCACCGCCCCCAGACAGGCCACCCCGGCGAAGCGCCCGCTCCGCGCGGCATAGCTCGCGGCCAGCGGCAGCTCGTAGGCGCCGGGCACCTCGAACACCTCGACCTCATGGTGGCCCTCCTCGGCAAAGCGCTCGCGGGCGCCCCGCACCAGGCGCTCGGCGAGGTCCTCGTAGAAGCGACCCACCGCGATCGCGTAGGAAGCGGAAGCGCTCACGCCGGCATCCTCATCGCCCGGCGTCTTTCTCGCGCTCGTTCTGCAGCAGCTCCGCGTCCAGGTTCAGGCCCTGGTGGTGAAGCGTGTGGCCCATCCGCTGGGCCTTCGTGCGCAGGTAGGCGGCGTTGTGCTCGTTGGGCGCCGGCTCGATCGGGATCTGGGCGCTCACCGACAGTCCGTAGCCCTCCAGGCCCTTGATCTTCTTCGGGTTGTTCGTGAGGATGCGAATCGAGGACAGGCCCAGGTCCACCAGGATCTGGGCGCCGATGCCGTAGTCGCGCAGGTCCGCGGGCAGTCCCAGGCGCTCGTTGGCCTCCACCGTGTCCAGGCCGTCCTCCTGCAGCCGGTAGGCCCGCAGCTTGTTCAGCAGCCCGATGCCCCGGCCCTCCTGGGAGAGGTAGAGCAGCACCCCCTGGCCCTCCCGCTCGATCATCGACAGCGCCGATTCGAGCTGCTCGCCGCAGTCGCAGCGCAGCGAGTGGAACACGTCGCCGGTGAGGCACTCCGAGTGCACCCGCACGAGCACGTCCTCCGCGCCCGCGATGTCCCCCTTCACGAGCGCAACATGGTGCTTGTCGTCCACCAGCGAGCGGTAGCCCACCGCCTCGAACTCCCCGAACCCGGTCGGCAGCGCGGTGGCCACCACCCGCTCCACGAGCTTGTCGTGGCGGCGCCGGTAGGCGATCAGGTCCGCCACCGTGATCATCCGCAGGTCGTGCCTGGCGCAGTACTCCACCAGGTCGGGCACCCGCGCCATCGTGCCGTCGTCGTTCATCACCTCGCAGATCACCCCCGCCGGGTTCAGGCCCGCGAGCCGTGCGAGGTCCACCGCCGCCTCCGTCTGTCCGGCGCGCTCGAGCACCCCCCCGGCGCGGCTCTTGAGCGGGAACACGTGGCCTGGCTGCACGAGGTCCCGGGGGCGCGTCTCGGGGTCGATCGCCACCTGGATGGTGTGCGCGCGGTCATGCGCGGAGATCCCGGTGGTGACGCCCTCACGCGCCTCGATCGAGACGGTGAAGGGGGTCTCGAAGGGCGACTCGTTCTTGGCCGCCATCAGGTCCAGGCCCAGCTCGTCGCAGCGCTCGGGACTCAGCGAGAGGCAGATCAGCCCGCGCCCCTCCTTGGCCATGAAGTTGATCGCCTCCGGCGTCGCGAACTGGGCGGCCATCGTCAGGTCCCCCTCGTTCTCGCGATCCTCGTCGTCGCACACCACCACCATCTTCCCCTGCCGGATCGCGTCCAGCGCCTCCTCCACCGTCGCGAACGGCGTATGGACGGAGCTCATGCCGTCGCCACCAGCAATTTCTCCACG
>DATJVV010000320.1:0-2981 GCA_035501635.1 Solirubrobacteraceae bacterium
CGATGCTCGACGTACCACCAGTACGCCTGCGCTCGCGTGCGGCGTCTGACATCCACGGCCCGATCCCCTCAACCGACCATCTATCTTGACGTGGGTCCCAAGGACCGGGTTCCGATATTCGTCACCACCCGGCAAACTCGAAGGGTGCTCCCCTTCTGGCTGTCCATCGCCATCCTCTCGGCCGTGCAGGGCCTGGTGGTGGCGCTGCCCCGCGGATGGGCGAGGGGCGGCGGCGTCTCGCCGCTGGCCTCGATGCGCTCACCCCGCTGGGCGCTGATCCCGCCCGCCTCGGTGATCCTGTTCGTGCTCGTGACCAGCGCCGCCGAATCGGCGAGCGCCAACGGCCTCACCTACCTGGCGCTCGTGGCGGTGCCCCTGCTGGGGGCCCTGTGCCTGGCGTGGCTGGCCTGGTACGTGCCCCCGGCGCGTCCCGCGCGTGCCCTGCTCGTGCCGGCTCTCTTCGCGCTGGCCTGGGTGGACCGCTCGGGCCTTGCCGGGCAGGCCGCCGCGGTCGCCCTCACGGCGCTCAGCTGCGCCGCCCTCGGCTGCCTGCTCGCCGCCGTCACCCCTCCCCGCTGGCTGGCCGCGGGCATCGTGGCGATGGCCATCGCCGACACCGCCCTGGTGGTCTCCCACCTGCTGCAGAAGCCAAACAACGCGCTCAACGCCGCCCATCCCGCCGCCGGGCTGCCGCGCCTTCAGACGGACATCTTCGGCTCGGCGGTGATGGGCTACGGCGACCTGTTCGTGGCCGCGGTTCTCGGGGCCCTGCTCGCCGGCGCCTGGGGCCGTCAGGCGCAGCTGCGCGGCGCTCTGCTAACCGCGACCATCGCGCTCTGCTTCGACCTGCTGTTCTTCTTCGTGGACGAGCTTCCCGCCACCGTGCCGGTGGCTCTCACGCTGCTCGTGTTGAGCGTCCGAAGGCGGGCACGGCTCGCGGCTCCTCGGGCATGTTCTCGCCCCGCTGAGCAGCCTGCTCGGCGGAGCGCAGTGGAGCCTCCGTCCGGCCCTCCCGAGTTGCCCCCCGATCCCGCTGCTCCTCCTCGTCCCGCGGCCGCGCCGTGATCTGGCGCACGCTCGCCTCCACCGGCGCCGGCGTGGCGATCACCCGCTCCGAGCCCGCTCCCGCCCGCTCGATCTGGCGCAGCTGGGGCATCACCCTGTGGTCGAAGGAGCCCACCGCCTCGTTGTAGGCGCCGATCGCCGAATCCAGCCGCCGGCCGATCTGGGCGAAGTGCTCGGCGAAGGGGCCCAGCCGCTTGTGCAGCTCCCGCGCCGAGTCGGCGATCTCACGGGCGGACTCCGCGATCAGCTCCTGACGCCAGCCGTGGTGCACGGCACGCAGCAACCCGATCAGGGTGGTGGGCGTGGCCATCAGCACCTGCTGGCCCGCGCCGTACTCGATCAGCGCCGGATCCTCCGCGAGGGCCGCCTGGTAGATGCCGTCGGAGGGCACGAACATCACCACCAGCTCCGGGCTGTTCTCGAGCTGGTGCTGGTAGCCCTTGGCGGCCAGTTTGGCGATGTGCTCGCGCGTCTGGCGCGCGTGGCGGGCCAGCTGGCGCTCGCGCTCGCGCTCGTCGTCGGCCTCCAGTGCCGCCAGGTAGGCGTCCAGGGGCACCTTCGCGTCCACCACGATCGTCTTTCCCCCGGGCAGGCGCACCAGCACGTCGGGCCGCAACAGGCCCTCGCCGGTGTCGATCGTGCTCTGCTCCTGGAAGTCGCAGTGGGCCACCATGCCCGCCATCTCGATCGCGTTTCGCAGCTGGATCTCCCCCCAGGAGCCCCTGGTGCTCGGGCGCTTGAGCGCGGACACGAGGTTGCCGGTCTCCTGGCGCAAGCCGCCCACCCCCTCGTGCAGCTGGCGCACCATCGCCGCGAGCTCCCCCTGGGCCTGCCTGCGCTCGCGCTCCAGGCGTCCGATCTCGCTCTCCATCCGTCCCAGCCGCTCCTGCACGGGGCCCACGAGTCCCTTCATCTCCTCGGCCCGCCGCGCCATCTCGCCCGCGCTGCGCTCCTCCTCGGCGCGCCTCGCGTCCACCAGCCGCTGGGCCAGCGCGTCGCCGGTCTGGGCCAGCACGTCCACGGAGAGCGCCTTGATCTCGTCCCGCAGCCGTTCGTGCTCGAGCTCGCGTTCCCGCGCCGTCTCGTCGTTCGCGCCCTTCCGCCGTCCAGCCAGCACGGCGGCGCCCGCGAGTGCCGCGAGCAGGCCGAGCACGAGTCCGAGGATCAGCGGCGGGAGGCTCATGGGACAGAGCACCATGACAGCCGTCTCGGACGCTCTCGGAGAAGCCATGCGATTACACCGGAGACTCTTAGTTGACATGAAGACATTTGAGGGATATAGTTGCTGCTCGTGCCCGGAGCGTCGAGCGGCTGGGCGTGTTCATGAGAGGGACAACCAACAAACGGGACCACCCCGGCGACCCAGTCCACGGACGGTCCCGCTCGTATGAGGAGGATGTGAGATGCAGGCCACGCATGGCTTGGCAGTTTCGTTCCGTTCGCGCGCCCGCCTGATCGGGTGCTCGCTGGCGCTCGTGGTGCTCACGGCGCTGGCCCTGGCGCCAGCCGCGGGAGCGGCGAAAACGCCCAAAGAAGAAACCTACCTGGCCATGGGTGACTCGCTCGCCTTCGGCTACTCCCAGCAGCTCTACAACGAAAACGAATCGGCTGGGGACCCGGCGAGCGCCTTCGAAGCGGGCTACGCCAACGACTACCTCGCGTACATCACGGCTCATCACGCCTACGCGGGCACCAAACTCGTAAACGACGGCTGTCCGGGCGAGACCACGGAGTCGCTGATCGGCTCGAACGCAACGCTGATCGGCGGCCTCAACGCGGCGCTGGCCGGCAAAATCCCGGTGCCGGTGAAAGGTGAAAGCCCGTGCGCCTACCAGGAAGGCTGGAATGCGTTCCACACCAACGGCATCGGCGGACCGCTGCACAACCCCTACGTCGGGCACTCCCAGCTGGAAAAC
>DATJVV010000321.1:0-3984 GCA_035501635.1 Solirubrobacteraceae bacterium
CAGGGGGCCGCGCAGCCACTCGGCGGCGGGCACGCGAAAGGCGGTCTTGCGATAGCCCCCGAGCGAGCGCGCGGGCGCCATTTGCTCGGCGGCGAGCATCGCGTGCACGAGCGTCTTGCCACCGCGTTCGAGGTGCAGCGAGCTCTCCAGCGAGCCGGCGAGATCGGCCAGACCGGCGTGCAGGAAGGGGGTGCGCAGCTCCAGCGAGACGAGCATGCTCGCGCGGTCGCTCTTGACGAGCACGTCGTCGGGCAGGTAGTGGACCTGGTCGAGGTGCATCAGCCAGCGCGCCGTGGGCGTGCCGTCCAGCGGGCCGGCCGCGAGCGCGAGGTCCTCGAGCAGTCGCGTGGGGCTCACCGCGCGCAGGCGCGGGCCGTAGAGCTCCTCGCGGCTGTGCCGGCGCCGCGCGGTGGTCCAGTCGAGGTTGCGCTCCGCCAGCGGCCCCGGCGCCAGCCGGCTCAGGCGCTGGCCGGCGGAACCCATGCCGCGGGCGTGCTCCAGCAGGGCGAGACCCCGAGCGAGCTCGCCGGGCAGCCGCGACTGCAGGGCGCGCGCACGGGCCAGCCAGCGATAGCGGGGATACCCGCCGAACAGCTCGTCCGAGCCCTCGCCGCCGAGCGCCACGGTCACGCGCGGGCGGGCGAACTCGCAGAGGGCGTGCAGGGGCACGAGCGCCCGGTCGGCCAGCGGCTGATCCAGGGCGGCCAGCAACGCGGGGGCGCGCGCGGCCACGTCGGCCTGCGTGAGGGTCACCTCGTGGTGCTCGCTGCCGAGCCGGGCGGCCACCTCGCGGGCGCGCCGGGTCTCGTCCACCGAGCCGGTGTCATAGCCCACCGTGAAGGTCCTCAGGCGCTTGGAGGATTCGCGCGCGGCCACGGCGGCCACGAGCGCGGAGTCCACGCCCCCGCTGAGGAAGACCCCCACGGGGACGTCGGCGATCAGGCGGGTGCGCACGGACCGCGCGAACAGCTCGCGCGCCTCCTCCACGGCGGCCCGCGGGGAGTCCTGGCGCGGGCTCTCGCTCGCCGGCGGCGTCCACCAGGCCAGTTCGCGCGGACGGGGATCCTCGCGGCTCCAGCTCAGCAGATGACCGGGGCGCAGCTGGCGCACGCGGCGCACGATCGTGCCCGGCCCCGGCACGTAGGCGAACACGAAGAAGGCGTCGATTGCGCCCGCGTCGAGCTCGCGCAGGGAGGGCCTGACGGCGAGCAGGGCGCTGAGCTCGGAGGCGAACAGCAGCTCGCCGTCCTGCTCGTGCCAGAACAGCGGCTTCTCGCCGAAGCGGTCGCGCGCGATCAGCAGCCGCCGGCGTGGCGCGTCCCAGAGAGCGAAGGCGAACATTCCCTCCAGGGCGTGCACGAGCGCCTCGCCGTACTCCTCGTAGAGGTGCACGAGCACCTCGGCGTCAGAGCCGGTGGCGAAGCGGTGGCCGCGGGCGCGCAGCTCCTCGCGCAGACGCCGGTGGTTGTAGATCTCGCCGTTGCACACCACCCACACCGAGCGGTCCTCGTTGCAGAGCGGCTGATGGCCGCCCCGCACGTCGATCACCGCGAGACGGCGGATGCCGAGGCTCACCCCGGCGCCGGGATCGGTGTGAAGACCCTCGTCGTCGGGACCGCGATGGCCCATGGTGGCGCACATCCTCGCCGCGAGGGCGCCGTCGGAGTCCTCCGTGCTCCCGGCGATTCCGCACACGGGCGCAACATAGCGATCGCGGGGCGCTCAGCGCGCGAGCGACGTTGCGGCGGGCCGCGCCAGCCAGTTCACGATCTCGCCAGCGGCCGCGCTCGTCGCGAACGCCTCCCGGTCCAGCGGCCCGTCGCCGGTGATCGAGAGCACCTCGTAGCCGAGACCGTCAAGCAGTGTCCACAGCTGCTCGGAGCTCGCGCCGTAGAGCCGCGCCGCGCCGGCCACGTGCTCGAACAGCACCACCGCGCCGCTGCGCGCGAGCACCTCACGGGCGCCCTCGAGCGTGCGCAGCTCCGCGCCCTCCACGTCGATCTTGATCACGCTGGGGCGCTCCCGGGCGAGCTCCTCGTCGAGGGTGGAGACCCGCACCGTGATGAAGCGGGGGGAGCCGCGCTGGTCGCTGATCTCGGGACTGCGCCGCAGCCCGCTCCAGCCGTCCATGGTCGTGAAGTGGCAGAACTCCGCGCTGCCCGAGCGCTCGGCAAGCGCGAGCTCGCGCACCTCGACGGCGGGGAAGGCGCGGGCCAGCGCGCGCGCGAGCTCGGGAATCGGCTCGAACGCCACGTGCCTGGCCTGTGGCGCCACCCGCACGGCCTCGGCCAGCACCTGTCCGCGGTTGGAGCCGACGTCCACGTAGAGGCCGTCCTCCCGCAAAGTGGCCGCCAGCACGGCGCGCATGGCCGTCTGCTCGCGCAGATCCCGGCGCGCGCCGCGATATAGCGCCGCCACCAGCTCGGGCCGCCCCAGGCGCCGCGACGCCGCGCCCACGGCCCTCCTCACAAGCCCGATGCGGTCCCTCACGGCTCGGCGCAATCTAGCGCAGCCGGCGGGCGGGCTCCGACCCTGCCGGCCAGCGGCCGCGGGTGGCCCGGCCTTAAGTGGGGCACGGAAACCGTCGATACGTTCCCGAAAGCCCAGACCGCGGAACACACCGAGACCACCTCCGGCCACTAGGAGCAGCCATGTCGCCCCAGCTTCGCCGCACACCGATCGCCCTGCTGAGCTGCGCGATCCTCGCCGCGTGCGGCGCGCTGGCTCCCGCCGGCGTGGCCGCCGCGGAGCACCGCCACGCCGGACGCGGGCTGGCAGAACCGCCGCCCGAACAGACACCGGGCGCCTCCGAAGTCGGGCCAAGCCCCACCGCACCCCGGCCGAGCGAACCGGCGGCCGGCCACGAGAACGGGTGTGGCGTGAACATCGAAGCCTCCGCCGAACGCGTGGCGGCGGGCGAAACGGTGACTCTGCGCGGCCAGTTGCTGTGCGCCGAAGAAGCGAGCGCCGACGGCGCCACGATCGCGATCCTCCAGCGCGGGCGCATCGACGGCGTGCCCACGGTGAGCAGCCTCTCCGCCACCGCCGGCGAAGGCGGCTCCTTCGAGGTGACCACGCCCGCGCTGAGCGCCAGCAGCATGTTCCTGGCGCGCTGCACCCTCGCCCGTCGGGGAGCGCGGGTGGCGGTGAAGGTCACGCCCAGAGTCACCCTCGAAGGCCCCGCCGCGGCGGGCGCTCAGCTGCTGACGCGCCCGAGCGGCGCCGGCCGCGGACACAGGGTGTTCCGCTTCGCGGGCACCGTCGACCCCGCGCTGGGCGGCATCAGGGTGGCCCTGCAATACCAGTACGGCGGCGGGAGCGACGTGTGGCGGACGGTTGCCTTCGGCCACGCCGGCGAAGACGGCCGCTACGCGTTCGTCCACGGCTTCGGCTCCGGTGGCCCGGTGGATGTGCGTGTGGTGGCGCACCCGCGGGGCGAGCTCGCGGCCGCCAGCGAACCGCTCAGCTACGAGGTGGTCGGCCCAGCTCGGCGCGCGGGCGCGGCGCTCGCGGCGCCGACGCTCACCCTCGCGCCGCCTCCCGCCACGGTCGCCGCCGGCGCCGAGGTGGCGTTCTCGGGCACCGTGGCACCGGCCGCGCCCGCCGACGCGAGTGAGCCGGTGGCGGGCACCGTCGAGCTGCAGCGCCAGAACCCGGACGGCATCGGCTTTCACGTGGTGGCGTCCGCCACCACCGACGGCACGGGCGCCTACGCGATCCCCTACGTGTTCGGCCATGCCGGCACCGTGACGCTGAGGATCAAGGTGCTGGGCGCCTCGGGGGAGGTGGCGGTGAGCGCCCCGTTCGCGATCGAAGTCGCGCCCACCTGAGCCCGGAGCGCAAAAAGGCGGGAGGCGGCTTCCTGCCGCGCTCCCGCCCGATGACGGATCTAGTCCCTGAGACTACGCCGCCGGCGCCGCGGGCCGCCCGACACGACCCGGGTCACACGCCGTCGTCTCGCCTTACGGTTCGATGCCGAGGCTT
>DATJVV010000322.1:0-7431 GCA_035501635.1 Solirubrobacteraceae bacterium
CCGGACGTGTGGGAGGTCGCGATGTGGATCGAGGACCTGGAGGGGGAGCCGGACCCGGTTCTCACGCTGCTCGAGGACGGCGCGCTCTCACGCTCGCAGGTCGATGCGGCGCTCGCCTATCGCGCGGCGTTCCCGGATGAGATCGCGGCCCGCGTCGAGCTGCACCGGCGCGAAACCGCGGCCGCCGAGACGCGTTGAGGCTGCTGCTCGACGAGATGTACTCGGATGTGCACGCTCGGGCGCTGCGAGCCGCGGACTTGTACGTCTCGACTGTGATCGAGCTTGGCCTGGCGGGGAGCTCCGACCTGGAGCTCTTCGCCGTGGCGGCCCGTGAGGGGCGTGCGCTGCTCACGGAGAACGTCGCCGACTACGCGCGCATCTCCGCCGAGCATCTCACCGCCGGGCGCCATCACGCGGGCGTGCTGATCGCGCTCTCCTCGCGGTTCTCCCGCCGCGCCGCCGGCATCCCGTCGCTGACCCAGGCAATCCTCGCGGTCGCGAACGAGCAGCTGGCCGACCGGGTGGTCTATCTGGACAGGCCGAGCGAGGATGGTCCAAAGCGCTACTGAAACGTGGTCCAAAACGCTATTGGGGCTGCGCGACGCGCTGGGCGAGCGCTTTCTCGCGGGGGCGATTCTTCACGCCGGACCACGTCCAGTCGAGTTCTCCGGCCGCTACAGTGCTTTGCATGAGCGGGCTCACCTTCAACGTTGTCTACGAGGATGGGGGAGACGGCTGGGTCTATGCACATGTCCCGGAGCTGCCGGAGGTCCACACTCAAGGAGAGGACTTCCAGGAAGCCCGAGAGATGGTCCGCGACGCCATCGAACTCGTCCTGCAGGAGCGGCGTGAGCGCGGCGAATCGATGCCAGCGACTGGATGGGCGCTTGTAGAGCCCCTCGAGATCGCTGCGTGAAGAAGCGCGACCTCGAACGTCATCTCAAAGAGCACGTCTGCCGGATCGCAAGGCAAGCGGCCAAGCACGAGATGTGGGAGAATCAGGCCACCGGTCAACGCGCCACGATCCCGCGTCATTGCGAGGTCAAGCAGGCAACCGTGCGCGGACTCTGCCGGCAGCTCGGTGTGCCACCCCTTGCCAACCCGCGCTGAGCTCGCGCTCGTGACGCGTCTCGTTGCTCTGCCAGGCCGGTGCAAGGTGGGGCGCATACAGCCGCAGAGCGAGCACGCCCGCCAGCGGCAGCGTCCAGGCGAGGAACAGCGCGGCCTGCACGTCCGGGCTGATGCCCTGCGCCGACAGGCGCGCGAGAACGATCCATGGAAGCAGCGCGGCTACGGTCGTCAGCAGCGGCCGTCCCCCGCCGAGGCACTCCCACGTGAGCAGCGCCAGCAGGAACGGCAGCATGTAGTAGCCGATGTCCCACGTGTCCAGCACGCAGCGCGCCAGCAGCGCCAACGCCAGCGCCAGCAGGGCGTCCCCCTGGGTCAGCCGCCGTCCGGTGCGCTGGGCCACGAGCCACAGGGCGAGGGGCAGCGCCACGCCCAGCGCCACGATCAGCGGGTGGCTGACGCTCGCCGTCCACTCCGGACCCACCCGATAGCCCGGCAGCGGCGTGCCCTCCTGGCGCACCGGGGCGCCATGGTGGCCGAGAAACCACCACACCTGCCAGGGCTGAAACAGCTGCCCGCCGGGTGAGGCCGCGCCCTTCACGCCCGCCGCGAAGCCCCCGGCGCTCACCAGCAGCAGCGGCGCGAGGATCGCCCCCGCCACCGCGCCCGCCGCGCCCAGGCAGAGCGCGAGCCGCCGGCGAGCCGATGCGCGGACGGGGGAGAGGGGAGCGGGTTCGCGGGCGAGCAGCGCCAGCAACACCGGGCCCACCGCCAGCAGCGCCCACTCCTTGTTGGCGATCGCCAAGCCCAGCGCCACACCCGCCCACACCGCCCGCCCGCGCGCGGCCAGCAGCACCGCCGCCACGCACAGGCACGCCCCCAGCGCTTCCTCCGGATGGCCCAGTTCGAGCGCCTGCAACGTCAGGGGGTTGGCCACGCAGATCCCCACCGCCAGCGCCCGCGCGAGCGCCCGACGCCCAGCCGCGCGCATCCGCGCGCACAGCCACACCGCCAGCGCCGCCGCCGCCAGCAGGCACGGAAGGGCAAGCATCCGGTACACCGCCAGCTCCCCGCCGCCCCACAGGCCGGGCGCCAGCGCGAACGGCGCCCGCTCCACCAGCGAGCCCCCGTAGGAGGGCGCCAGGCGCAGGAACTGCGCGGTCTGGCCGTGCACCAGCGCGCTCACCGCCGGCTGCGCCTCCGCTTCGTAGTCGTTCCACGCGAACCCGTACAGCCCGAGCCACGCCACCGCCAGGCTCCCCATGCCCGCGCCAAGCGCGCACGCGGCGTTCTCGCGCACCAGTCGCCTCATGGGATCGCATCGGCGCGCGCCCGATGGTGCTTGAACCGGCGCCACACCCGAACGTCTGTTCGGGTGCATACAATGGCCGGGCATGGCTGCCAGCGATCAGATCGTCGTCTCGGGCGCGCGGGAGCACAACCTCAAGGACATCTCGCTGACGCTGCCGCGCGACGCGCTGGTGGTGATCACGGGGCTGTCGGGATCGGGCAAGTCGAGCCTCGCGTTCGACACGATCTACGCCGAGGGCCAGCGCCGCTACGTGGAGTCCCTCTCGGCGTACGCGCGGCAGTTCCTGGGCCAGATGGACAAGCCCGACGTGGACTCGATCGAGGGGCTCTCGCCGGCGATCTCGATCGACCAGAAGACCACCTCGCGCAACCCCCGCTCGACGGTGGGCACCGTCACCGAGATCTACGACTACCTGCGCTTGCTGTGGGCGCGGGTGGGCAAGCCCCACTGCCACATCTGCGGGCGGCCGATCGTGGGCCAGTCCGCGGAGCAGATCGTGGACCAGACGATGGAGCTCGCGGAGGGCAGCCGCTTCATGGTGATGGCGCCGGTGGTGCGGGGGCGCAAGGGCGAGTACGGCAAGCTGCTGGACGAGCTGCGCGCGGACGGCTTCCAGCGCGTGAAGATCGATGGGCGGGTGCGCATGCTCGAGGAGTCGATCGTGCTCGACAAGCGCTACAAGCACGACATCTCCGTGGTGGTGGACCGCCTCGTGATGCGCCACGACGTGCGCAAGCGCCTGGCGGACTCGATCGAGACGGCGGTGGCGTTCGCGGACGGCCTCGTGGAGATCCAGCTCGTGGACCGCGAGGGCGAGCCTCTTGAGGCCACCGTGTACTCCGAGCGCTTCGCCTGCCCCGAGCACGGCCCCTCGCTGGTGGAGCTCGAGCCGCGCATCTTCTCCTTCAACTCCCCCCACGGCGCGTGCGAGCGCTGCACCGGCCTCGGCGCCCAGATGGAGATCGATCCCGAGCTGCTCGTGCCCGACCCCGGCCTCTCGGTGGCGCAGGGCGCGATCGCCCCCTGGGCGGGCAGCTTCTCCAACTACTACGAGCAGGTCGCCCGGGCGATCTCCGACACCTACGGCGTGGACCTCGACACGCCCTGGGAGGAGCTGCCCGCCGAGGATCGCGAGCTGTTCCTGCACGGCACCGGCGGCGAGCGCCTGCGGATCACCTACCGCAACCGCTACGGCCGCAAACGCTCCTACGCCGCGCGCTTCGACGGCATCGTCGCCAACCTCCAGCGCCGCCACAAGGAGACCGACTCCGATGGCACCCGCGAGCGCATCGAGCAGTACATGTCGCTGCGCACCTGCCCCGTGTGCGAGGGCGCGCGCCTGCGCCCGGAGTCCCGCGCGGTGCTGGTGGCGGGCACCCGCATCGAGGACTTCTGCGCGCTCTCGGCCCGCCGGGCGATCGAGTGGCTGCGGCGGGTGGAGCTCTCCGAGACCGACCGCCACGTCGCGCGGCTGATCCTGCGCGAGATCTCAGAGCGGCTGCGCTTCCTGGAGAACGTGGGCATCGGCTACCTCTCGATGGACCGCGCCGCCGCCACCCTCTCCGGCGGGGAGGCCCAGCGCATCCGGTTGGCCACCCAGATCGGCAGCTCGCTGGTGGGCGTGCTCTACATCCTCGACGAGCCCTCCATCGGCCTGCACCAGCGCGACAACTCCAAGCTGATCGCCACGCTCGAGCGCCTGCGCGACCTCGGCAACACCGTGATCGTGGTGGAGCACGACGAGCAGACGATGCGCGCCGCCGACCACCTGCTCGACCTCGGCCCCGGCGCGGGCGAGCACGGCGGGCACATCGTCGCCCAGGGTACCGCCGCCCAGGTGCAGCGCGTGAAGGACTCCCTCACCGGCCAGTTCCTCGCCGGCACCCGCGCGATCCCGCTGCCCGCCCGGCGGCGCAGGCCCAGCGGCTACGTGCAGATCCTCGGCGCCAGCCAGCACAACCTGCGCGACATCGACGTGCACGTGCCCCTCGGGGTGCTCACCTGCGTCACCGGCGTCTCCGGCTCGGGCAAGTCCACGCTCGTCAACGAGGTGCTCTACAAGGCCGTGGCCAACCGCCTGCACCAGGCCCGCCAGCGTCCCGGCGCGCATCGCGCGATCCGCGGCCTGGAGGCGCTCGACAAGATCATCGCCGTCGACCAGTCCCCGATCGGGCGCACCCCCCGCTCGAACCCCGCCACCTACACCGGCCTGTTCGACGTGATCCGCGACCTCTTCTCCAAGACCCCCGAGGCGCGCGCCCGCGGCTACAAGCCCGGCCGGTTCTCCTTCAACGTCAAGGGCGGCCGCTGCGAGGTCTGCCGCGGCGACGGCCAGATCAAGATCGAGATGCACTTCCTGCCCGACGTGTACGTCCCCTGCGAACAGTGCCACGGCAAGCGCTACAACCGCGAGACCCTCGAGGTGCGCTTCAAGGGCAGGAGCATCGCCGACGTGCTCGACATGCCCGTCGAGGACGCCCTGCGCTTCTTCGAGCACATCCCCAAGGTGCGCCGCCGCCTGGAGACCCTCGACGCCGTGGGCCTCGGCTACGTGCGCCTCGGCCAGCCCGCCACCACCCTCTCCGGCGGAGAGGCCCAGCGCGTGAAGCTCGCCACCGAGCTCTCCAAGGTGGCCACCGGCGACACCCTCTACATCCTCGACGAGCCCACCACCGGCCTGCACTTCGCCGACGTCCAGCGCCTGCTCGAGGTGCTCCAGCGGCTGGTGGACGCGGGCAACAGCGTGGTGGTGATCGAGCACAACCTCGACGTGGTCAAGTGCGCCGATCGCATCATCGACATGGGTCCCGAGGGGGGCGAGGAGGGGGGGCTGGTGGTCGCCGCCGGCACCCCCGAGGAGGTCGCCTCCGAGCCGGCCTCCCACACCGGGCGCTTCCTCGCCGAGATCCTCCCCGTGAGCGCCGCCCGCACCGGCCGCAAGACCACCGCCGCCCAGCGCAAACGCCGCAGCCGGGTCGCCGCGTGAGCACGGGGCAGGGGCCCCCCGGAGCGTCCCTGCGCCGCACCCGCCTCTGGGCGCAGCGCTGGCGCTGGTATCAGCGAAACGCCCTGCCCTGGAACCGGGCGCGCCTGCACTGGGAGATGATGCGCCGCGAAGCCTTCCTGCGCTGGCCCGTGCACGGCGACGTGCTCCAGGCCCTGCGCGAGGAGCGTCTGCGCATCGGCCCCCATGTGCTGCTCGAGCCGGGCGTCTGGATCACGATGCCCGGAGCCGCCCGCGTCTCGATCGGCGAAGGCAGCTTCCTGAACATGGGCGTGATGATCGCCGCCCAGGAGCTCGTGGAGATCGGCCCCCACTGCATGCTCGCCAACGGCTGCTTCGTCTCGGACTCGAGCCACCGCTACGACGACCCCGAGCGGCCCGTGCCCTGGCAGGGCTTCATCTCCAAGGGTCCCACCCGCATCGGCGCCAACTGCTGGCTGGGCGTGAACACGGTGATCACCAGCGGCGTGAGCATCGGCGAGCGTTGCGTGGTGGGCGCGAACAGCGTGGTCACCCACGACGTGGAGCCCCTCTCGGTGATCGCCGGCGCCCCCGCCCGCCTGCTGCGCCGGATCGACTACCCCTCCCGCGCAAGCAGCTCGCGCAGCTCGGCGAGCTCGGCGGGGTCGATCGAGTAGGTGTACT
This sequence comes from Solirubrobacteraceae bacterium, assembly GCA_035501635.1. GTDB lineage: Bacteria > Actinomycetota > Thermoleophilia > Solirubrobacterales > Solirubrobacteraceae > Palsa-744. The sequence goes on from DATJVV010000322.1 coordinate 6,030, forward strand.
CGCCGCTCGGGAACTCCCCCGCGCGCACCTCCGCCGCATAGCTCTCCAGCGCGCCGAGGATCTCCGGGCGCAGCTCGGCGTAGCGCTTGACGAAGCGTGGGCTGCCCCACTCGTACAGGCCCAGCAGGTCGTGCCACACGAGCACCTGCCCGTCCGTGGCCGCCCCCGCGCCGATGCCGATCACCGGTATCTCCAGGCGCTCCATCGCGAGCTCCGCAACCGCCGCGGGGATCGCCTCGAACACCAGCGCGCAGCAGCCCGCCTCCTGCAGCGCCAGCGCGTCGCCCACCAGCCGCGCCGCCCGCGTTGCCGTGCGCGCCTGCGCCTTGAAGCCCCCCACCGCCGTGGCCGTCTGGGGGGTGAGGCCCACGTGACCCACCACCGGCACCCCCGTGGCGGCGATCGCGCCGGCCCGCTCCACCATCGCGCCGCCCCCCTCGAGCTTCACCGCGTCGCAGCCCCCCTCCTTGAGGAAGCGCTGGGCGGTCATCACCGCCTGCTCGTTTGAGACCTCATAGGAGCCGAACGGCAGATCGCCCACCAGCAGCGGCGAGCGCAGCCCCCGGCGCACCGCCTTCACCAGCACCAGCAGCTCGTCCACCGTCACCGGCACCGTGGAGTCGTAGCCCAGCACCGTCATCGCCGCGGTGTCTCCCACCAGCACGAGATCCACCCCCGCCTGCTCCACGATGCGCGCGCTCGGGTAGTCGTAGCAGGTGACCATCACCAGCGGCTCGCCCCGGCGCTTTCGCTCGAGCAGCCCCGGGATCGTCATCGCCAGCCGCTCGCCCTGCGGCGGCGTCTGCACTGCGGGATGGGTGGACATGACTCAGGTCCTCTCTGGCGCGGTTGACCCCCTCAGGTGAGCAGGGTGGCCACCTCGTCGTCGATCGTGATGATGCGGTTGCTGCCCGCCTGCACGTGCACCACCCGCGGCTCGTAACGGGCCAGCTCGGCCTCGTCGTAGGCGCCGTAGGACACCACGATGATCGTGTCCCCGTGGTGCACCAGACGGGCCGCCGCCCCGTTGATCTGCATCGTGCCCGACCCCCGCTCGCCGGCGATCGTGTACGTCTCGAAGCGCGCGCCGTTGTCGACGTCCAGCACGTGCACCTGCTCGTGCTCGAGGATGTCCGCCGCCTCCAGCAGCTCCGGGTCGATCGTGATCGAGCCCACGTAGTGCAGGTCGCTGCCGGTGATCGTCGCCCGGTGGATCTTCGACTTGAGCATCGTCCGCCGCATCAGGCAAGCGCCTTTCTCTCGGTTGAGGTGGGAACAGGGGAGGGCGTGGGAATCGGGGAGGACGTCGCGGTGGAGGAGGGTGTGGGAATGGGGGAGGGCACGAGGATCTCGTTGTCGATCAGCCGCACGTCTCCCACCCGTGCCGCCAGCGCCAGGATCG
>DATJVV010000323.1:0-2171 GCA_035501635.1 Solirubrobacteraceae bacterium
GAGCTTCTGCAAGCGCTCCCGCAAGGGCGTGTGGTTCGAGGGGACCGCCCACATCGCCGACGCGTTGCTCGCGCGCGGCGGGCCGGGGGACGCGCAAGCCGCGGAGCGCTACCTCGCGGACATCGAACAGGCGCAGCTACAGGGGCCGGGGGGCGACGGGGAGGGCATCATCGCGGCCTCCCGGGACGGCGTCGGCAACTGCGAAGGGGAAGCTTATTTCGCCTCGCTCCACACGGGCGCGACCGCATGGTATCTGCTGACGGCGCAGGGCGTGGACCCCTTCGAAGCGCCCGAAAGCGGCCTATAGGCGCTCCCGCAATCGGCTGACCGGGACCCCATTTGGCTCACGCCTGCGCCTTTTGGGTCGATAAGGCCAGTAAACGAATGGTTGGGAAGCTCAACATCGAGGAGCAGGAGCTGCTCGCGGACACCTTCGCGCGCGCGGAAGCTGACTTCACGCTGCGTGAACGGCTCATCGAGCTGCCGGTGGCGGTGGGGTTCTTCGCCGCCGTGGTGGTGGTGTGGGCCGCCTGGCCTCCGCACGGCTTCGAGGCGCTGCCTTGCGTGCTGTGCCTGGCGGTGATGGCGTTCGCATCGGTGGTGCGGTTCGACACCCCGTTCGGGTTCACGCTGGCCACCCAGCTGGCGTTCGTGCCGCTCCTGTTCGCGATGCCGGTGGCCGTCGTTCCGATCGCCGTCCTGCTGGCGCTGCTGCTGGCCGGTGCGTTCGAGGTGTGGCGGGGCAACCTGAGGCCGCTGCGGCTGCTGCTCACCCCAGGTAACTCGTGGTTCGCGATCGGTCCCGTGGCGGTGTTCGCGGTCGCCCACACCGAACCGCGCCATGCCGGCTGGACACTCCTGGTGATCGCGCTGGCGGCCCAATTTGCCGTCGATTTCAGCATCTCCACGCTGCGCTTCGCCGAGGCCCGGGGGGCGGGGCTGGCGGAGCAGCTGCGCGAATCGTGGGTGTACCTGATCGACATCGCGCTCACCGGGATGGCGCTGGTGGTGGCCGAGCAGGTCCACGAGCACCCCTTCGTCGCGCTCGCCCCGCTGCCCCTGCTCGGGCTGCTCGCGTGGTTCGCGGGTGAGCGCCGCGAGCGCCTGGTGAACCTGCTCGAGCTGAACAGCGCCTACCGCGGCACGGCGCTGGTGCTGGGGGACGTGGTCGAGGCCGACGACGGCTACACCGGGGTGCACTGCCGGGGCGTGCTCGGTCTGGCCCTCGCCGTCGCCGACGAGCTGGGCCTCGGCGCCGAGCAGCGGCGCAACCTCGAATTCGGCGCCCTGTTGCACGACGTGGGCAAGATCGCGATCCCCAAGGAGATCGTCAACAAGCCCGGCAAGCTCGACCCGGAGGAGTGGCAGATCATCAAGACCCACACCGTCGAGGGCCAGAACATGCTCGACCGGATCGGTGGCTTCATGCGCGACGTCGGGTTGATCGTGCGCTCACACCACGAGCGCTGGGACGGCGGCGGATATCCCGACGGCCTGAAGGGCGAGGAGATACCGCTGGAGGCACGGATCGTCACCTGCTGCGACTCCTGGAACGCGATGCGCACCGACCGCGCGTACCGCAAGGCCCTCCCCCCCGAGGTGGCGCTGGCCGAGTTGAATGCCAACTCCGGCCGCCAGTTCGACCCCCGCATCGTCGAAGTCGTCACGGCGATCGTGGGGGAGGCTGCCGAGCTGGCCGAGACGGCCACCGGGCAGGCCTCGATTCGCCAGCCGAGCCCCAGCCTCGTAGCCGGCTGACAAGGCCGCGCGCCGGCCCACGCTGAGAACCCCGCGCGTCCGCGCACGCAGGTGACCCCGCGCGTCCGCGCACGGTTACCTGCGGCCAGGGCGCCTGCGTGCCTCTATCCTGGCCCGAAGAGGGCAGAGACGAGGTTTGTCGAGGGATGAGTTGAGGCGAGGATGGATGCACGGACGCGGGCCGAGGCTGGGCATCGGAGCCCTGCTGGTGCTGGCTCTGCTCGTGGTGCTGCCCTGGGCCTCTTCGGCGTTGGGGGGTAGCGGGCCGCCTGAAGTCACCGGCGAAGAAGCCCAGAACGTCACGAAAACCACGGCGAAGCTCAGCGCGCGGGTCGATCCCAAGGGCGCCGAAACGATCACCTGCGAATTCCGTTACGGCACCGCGCCGGAATCCCTCAACTCAACGGCGGAAT
>DATJVV010000324.1:0-6878 GCA_035501635.1 Solirubrobacteraceae bacterium
CTACGCGGGGGCCTCCTGCGCGGTGGTGCCGCTGCTGCAGGGCGGCGGCACGCCGCTGAAGCTGATCGAGGCGCTCGCGCACGAGCTGCCGGTGATCGCCACCACGCGCGCCGTCGCGGGCCTGGCGGTGCGCGACGGCGAGCACTGCCTGCTGGCCGACGGCGCCGATGAGTTCGCGGCCGCGCTGAGCGGCGTGCTGCGCGACGGGGCCCCCGAGATGGCCCGCCGCGGGCGCGAGCTGGTCGCCGAGCGCTACTCGATCGAGGCGCTCGCAAGGCTCCTCAAAGCCGCCTGACCCTCACCGCGCGCTCGCCCTGAGCGCTCGCCGTTCGGGCGCACGGACATGCGTCCAACGAGCCCCTGCCCGCTCACAGGAGCGCGGCGCGCGCTCGACAGAGAGATTGCACACCTAAAGCAACGGACAGCCCGGCCGGACGCGCGCGAACCCAGATCACGAAGCGCACATCCCTCGCCAGAGCTGCCCAACCCGACAAAGGCACACCCGCCGTGAGGCGGGCTCGCAAAGCCAGGGGTCTCCCGCAGACAGCCCGGCCACCGAAGGAGCTTTCGCAATGACAACCTCTCGCCCCCACTCCACGAGGGCATCCGGCAGGCCACAGGGAGTCCTCCCTCGCCTCGTCGGGCTGCTCGCGTTCATCGCCCTCATCCTCCTGCTCGCCCCCGCGGGCGCCAGCGCCTCTCCCTCGGCGAGCTCGCCACGCGCGCACATCAGCGCGAGCGTGCTGCGCGAAGCCGACCGCGCCCACGCCGCCGCCCACCGAGCGGTCGCGGCCCGTGCCGCGGCGCTGCGCGCCTGCGAGCGCCGCCACCCCAGCCGCTGCGCCGCCCGGCGCCGCGCCCTGCGGCGCGCCCGCGCACGGCTGCGCGCCAGCGAAGCCCGCCTCGCGCACGACGCCCAGTACTACTACAACCCGAACTGGCGCTACGGCGCCAGCGCCACCGCCGCGCCCTCGATCACCGTCTCCGGCCAGAGCCTCTCCTGGAACAGGGTCGGCGGCGTGGAAGCCTACGTGTTCGTGCGCAAGGTGCCCGGACGGACCGACGAATACTCCGTCCTGCACACCACCTCGCTGACGCCGCCGGCGGTGCCCGGTGCGACCGTCACCTACGGCGTGCGCACCGACGTGAGCGGCAGCGCCTGGTCCTCGCTGGTGACGATCACCTACCCGAAGAGCGCCGGCTCCAGCGAAGCGTCCAAGAGCGAAGCCCCGAAACACGAAGCGCCCACGAGCGAAGCGCCGAAGAGCGAAGCGCCCACGAGCGAAGCCCCCAAGAGCGAAGCGCCGCCCGCCGAAGGCGGCTCCGAACAGAGGGAACAGCCCCAGCGGGAAAGCGGCTCGGGCTCCTTCGAAATGGGCCTCGTGGCCGGCTCCGCGATCGCCTGGGAGCTGCCCTGGATGGAAGCGCTGCGCGCCGGCACCGTGCGCATGGAGTTCGCGATCAACACCCCCGTCTCAGCGATGGAACCGACGATCGCCGCCTACGCCAACGCCGGCATCCGGCCGCTGCTGCTGGCGGGCTTCTACGGGCGCCTGCCGAGCTCCGGCGAAGCGCAGAACCTCGCCAACTGGGCGGCCGCGTTTGGCCCCGGCGGCAGCTTCTGGAAGGGCAAGGGCTATCCCGCCGGCGACGCCGTGAGCGACATCGAGTTCGGCAACGAGACCAGCTACTCCTACCAGTTCTCCGAAACGGCCAGCGCCTCCAACTGGTACGCGCTGCCCTCCTACGCGGCCCGCGCGCAGACCTACGCGCTGCGCTTCAAGGAAGCCGTCACGGCGATGCACGCGGCCAACTCGCAGGTGGGCCTGCTGGCACAGGCCGACGACGGCGGCAGCGGCACGCCGACCTGGGTGGACAACATGTTCGCCGCGGTGCCCAACCTCGCCCAGCTGGCGTCCGGCTGGACGGTGCACCCCTATGGCCCCCACTGGGAAGCCACGATCAACCGGCTCATCTCCAGCACCCAGGCCGAGGGAGCGCCGGCGAGCATCCCGCTGTACGCGACCGAGTTCGGCATCTCCTCCGACAACGGACGGTGCCTGCAGGAAAACTTCGGCTACAACCGCTGCATGACCTACGGCGAAGCCGCCAGCACGCTGGAAACGGCGGTCTCGGGCATGCGCGCCAAGTACGGCAGCCGCCTGCGCGCCCTCTACCTCTTCCAGGCGCGTGACCAGGACTCAAGCGGCTCCTCCACCGAACGGGAAGGCTACTGCGGTGCCCTGCAGAGCGACCAGGCCGCCAAGGGCGCCTACACGGGCGCCGTGGAGAAGCTGCTCACGGCAAATCCGTAGACGCTCCGCCCCGCCCACGATGCCGGCGCCGCCCGCGACGCCGGCATCGCCGCGTCTGGGGCTAGCGTTTCGGTGGATGATCGACCTGCACAGCCACGTGCTGCCCGGCCTGGACGACGGCCCGGAGACGCTCGCGGACTCCCTGGAGCTGGCGCGGGCGGCGCTGGCGGCCGGCACGCACACGCTGGTGGCCACGCCGCACCTGAACCGCCTCTACGACGTGGACGCCGCGATCGCGACGGAGGCGGTGGCGAAGCTGCGCGAGCGGCTCACGAGCGAGGGCATCGAGCTGGAGCTGCTGCTCGGCGCGGAGATCGCGGTGGACCGGCTGGCGAGCATGAGCGAGGCGGAACTGCACGCGCTGCGCCTGGGCGGCGGCCCCTACCTGCTGATCGAGTCGCCGCTCTCCTCCGGCGTGAGGGTGCTGAGCCGGGCGGTGCGGCGGTTGAACGCCGAGGGCCACCGCGTGCTGCTCGCCCACCCCGAGCGCTGCCCGGGCTTTCAGCGCGACCCCGACGCCCTGCGCGCGCTGGTGGCCGAGGGGGCGCTGTGCTCGATCACCGCGGGCGCCCTGGAGGGCCGTTTCGGCGGCATCGCCAGGCGCTTTGCCCTGACCCTGCTGCGCGAGGGCCTCGTGCACGACGTGGCCTCCGACGCCCACGACGCCCACCGGCGCTCGCCCGACATGCGCCCCGGTCTCACCGCCGCCGCCGCGGAGCTGCCCGGCGCCCAGCGCCAGATCGAATGGCTCACCGAGCGCGCCCCCGCCGCGATCCTCGCCGGAGATCCCCTGCCGCCCCGCCCGCCCCTGGAGCCCCGTGGCTGGCGGCGGCGGTTGCTGGGGCGGCCCTAGCGGCTCAGAGCGGCGAAATCCCCATAGGACCCCAAGGAAGCCCCGCGCAGAGCCGCGAGCCAGGGCTCGGCGAGCAGCACGTCAAGCTCGGCCTCGAACGAGGGATGGACCATCACCTCGACGGTGTGCTGAGCGGCGTGGGCGGCGATGTCGGCGATCGGCAGGGAGCGGCTGCCTGGTGATAGCTCGCTGGCGCACCAGAAGCTCTCGGTGGTGTGAAAGCGGCGGGCGAGCAGGGCGTGCTTGAGGGTGCCGAGCAGGTGGGTGAGGCGCGCGCGCGGCGGCACGCCCCCCGGCGCGCGGCTCCGGGCGGGGGCGAAGGAGAGGGTCTGGCGCACGGGCAGCTCGCGGGGAAACGCGCGCGAGCGGTAGACGTCGGGGCAGAGGTGGACGTGGTGGTGGGAATCCAGGTGGGTGGGGTCGCGGGCGTAGAGGGCGCGATGGGCCTCGAGCTGCTCGGCGATGGCGTCGGCCAGCAGCCGGTGCACGCGCGGATCGGGGCTGCGCGTCCAGCGCCGCGCGCCCAGGCGGCGGAAGTGGGCGCACAGGCGCCGCTGGCGCTCGCGCACGGCCTCGGGCACGTCGGGGGCGTCGAAGGGCTGGGTGAGGTTGAGGTGCAGGCCGGTGGGACGGGCGCGCTCGCGGGCCAGCTCGGCGGCGCGGGCGGAGTCGGCCATGTGGACCATGGCGGTGGTGGAGCTGATGGCTCCAGCCGCGAAGCAGCGCTCGATCGCGTCGGTGCCCTCGCGAAAGCCGCCCCAGTCGTCGGCGTTGACGATCAAAAGGCCGCGGGCGGGACTCATCCGGCGCAGACGATATCCCCTGGCGCGATGGGAGAGATCGGCTTGCGATCATGCGGTCGCGGATGAGCGCCCACGCCACCAGCGTGTCGAGCCGGCGCACGGCGTTCGACATCGCCGTGCAGATCGCGGCTCAGCTGCTGAACCTTGTGCTCGGGATCGTGGTCACGGTGCTGATCGTGCGCACGCTGGGCACGGTGCGCTACGGCCAGTGGGCGACGCTGCTGGCGATCACCCAGCTGGTGGGCACGATCGGGAGCCTCGGCCTGGAAGACGTGGCGGTGCGCTTCGCCGCGGCGGAACCCGAGCGCGAGGACGCCTGGCTGGGCGCGACGGTGACGCTGCGGGCGGCGCTGACGGTGCCGGTGGTGGTGCTGTACGTGATCGCGGTGCTGATCATCTCGGTGGACGCCACGATGGCGCTCACGGGGCTGATCCTCACGCTGCTCTACGTGAGCGCCCTGTTCACGACGCTGCGGATCGTCTTTCGCCTGCGGGTGCGCAACGACATCGCGATGGCGTTCGTGCTGGCCAACAGCGCCCTGTGGGCGGGCGCGGTGATCGCGATCAGCGCCGCGGGCGGGGGCATGATCGCCTTCGCGCTGGCCTTCGTGCTGCTCTCGCTGCTGATGCAGGGGCTGCTGGCGTTCATCGCCGTGCGCGGCGTGCCGGTGCGCTGGCGCGGCTCGCGCGTGCTGTGGGGGCGTTTGGCGCGGGTGGGGCTGATCGTGGGCATCGGCGGCACGCTGACGTTCGCCTACGGGCGCATCGACCAGCTGCTGGTGTTCGAGCTCGCCCCCAGCGCCTCCGAACCGGGGCTGTACGCGTCGGTGTACAAGATCCTCGAAACGGCGGGATTCGTGCCGATCGCGGCGATGACCACGCTGTTCCCGATCATGTCCGGGCTCTACCCCTCCGACATGAGGCGCCTGCGCAGCCTCACGCAGCTCTCGATCGACTACCTCACGATCGCCTCCGCGGGGGCCCTGGCGTTCACGATCGTGGCCTCCGACAAGATCGTGGCGCTGCTCTACGGCCCCTCCTTCCACGCCGCCGCGAGCGCCCTGCCGGTGCTGATGGCGGCGTTCGTGCCGATCTGCATCGGCTACGTGGGCGGGCACCTGGTGCTCGCCACCGGCCTGCAGCGGCGCTACCTGCGCTTCGCCACGCTCGGCCTCGCGCTCAACGTGGCGCTCAACCTGGCGCTGATCCCGACCTACGGCTTCCAGGCGGCGGCGTGGGTGACGCTCGCGACCGAGCTGGTGGTGGTCTCGCTCACGCTGGCGATGGTGCTGGGCAGGATCGAGATGCGCCTGGCGGTGCGCAAGCTGGCGCTGGCGAGCCTGGCGGCGGCGATCGCGGCGGCGGCGGTGTGGTGGCTGGCGCGGGAAGGCGCGGGCATCGGCGTGCTGCTGGCGGCGATGGCGGCGCTCTACGCCGGCCTGCTGATCGTCCTGCGGGCGGTGGACGTGGGCGAGCTGCGCACGCTCGTGACGGGCCGCTCGGAGCCCGCGCGGGTTTCGAAGTAGGCGGCCGCCAGCAACCCGAGGATCGCGCCGATGGTCATCGTGAAGCGCACGTCCACGCCGGTGTAGGAGCCGGTGGTCTCGGTGGCCAGGGAGCCAACCAGGGTCGCCATCAACCCGAGCGCCGCGCAGCGCACGAGCGGCGCCGCGTGGCGTCTCCACACCAGCAGGGCGGTGCCGATCGCGGAGGCCATCAGGGCAAGGTAGGCGAGCACCCCCAGCAGGCCGAGGTTCAGCCAGTACCAGAACAGCACGATGTGGGTGTACGTGCGATCGCCCGGGTGGGTGACCGAGAGCGGATGGGGAGCCACCCACGGCACGGCGATGCCCAGACCGGTGATCGGGTGTTCCTCCAGGTTGGCGATCACGTTGCGTCGCTCGTCAAGGCGGTAGCGGTCCTGGACGTTGAGTTCGAGTTTGCTCGGCTGCAGTGTGCTCAGGCGCTTGAGCACCGGGCTGGTGCTCTGGGCGCCGCCCGCGCCGAGGCCGCTGAGCGTGAGCCAGCCCAGCAGGCCCACCACCGCGATCGAGGGGAACACCGCGCGACGTGCCCGCGGCGGGGTGGCGAAGATCACCACCACGGCGATCCCGAGGATCGCCCCCAGCCAGAAGCCCCGGCGGTAGGAGAAGGCCAGCTCGGCGAGCGCCAGCGGCCCCAGCGCCCACGCCCACGCGGGCAGGCGCACGCGGCGCAGCGCGGCGGCGAGGATCGCCAGCGCCACCAGCAGGTTCAGCCAGTTGGCCGCCGGTTCGATGTAGGTTGCCGCGTGGCCGTCCACGAGGCTGCCCCGCCCCGAGAGCGCCAGCCACAGGCCCACGAGCGCCTTCAGGCCGGCGAGCAGGCCGATCAGCGGCAGCATGGTCCCCACCAGCCGCGGGCGGGTGCGGGCTAGGTTGACGACGACGAAGGGGAACAGCAGCAGCGGCGCGAGCGTGACGATCGGCTCGAAGATGTCTTTGGTGGCGATGCCCGCGAAGTGGGCGGTGGCGGCGCCGGAGATGACGGCGCCGATCAGCAGCAGGAAGGCGGGGGTGAGCGGGCCGCCGAAGCGGGGACGCAGGCGCCGGCGGTAGAGCTCGAGGGCGACCGCGACGAACAGCGCCATCGTGAGCAGGTTCATCACCGTCAGGCCCCTGCCCACCGGGTGGTAGTAGTCGGATGCGAAGGGCGCGGGACCACCCTTGCTGATCTCCAGCAGGACCGTCACCGAGAAGATCAGCATCAGCAGGAGCGCCGGGCGCAGCGCGAGGTACGCGAGGACCACCAGCGCCACCGGCGCGAGCAGCAGCGCGCCGGACTGGCTGCCGGCGGCGAGCCCGCTCAGCAGATAGCCCGTGAACGCGGCGCCGAGCGCGATCAGCCCGGCGGTGAGTCCCGCGCGCG
>DATJVV010000325.1:0-2755 GCA_035501635.1 Solirubrobacteraceae bacterium
GAAGCCGCTCTTGGCGGCCTGGGCGACGGGCGCCAGGGTGCTCGGGGAGGAGCCGGCGAACACGCGCCAGCTCGCGATCTCGGTGGCGCCGTTCCAGCTCGCGTACACCGTGGTGGGCCCGCCGGACGGGCCGCCGGCGGCGATCGAGGGGCGTCCGGCGGGGGTGGCGCTCCAGGGGAAGCGGTAGGCGCGATAGGACTGGTAGGAGCCGTGCATGTGGGCGTCGTAGAGCACCTGGCCGGTGGGGGAGTATTCGGAGAAGTAGGGCTGGGAGCCCCAGCCCACGAACAGGTTCCCGTCGGCCAGCGCCTGCACGTTGCCCTGGCTGCCCGCGGAGAGGGCGGGGGAGGAGTGTTCGTAGTCGTGCACCAGCGTGTCGGTGTGGGCGGAGGGCGCGAGCGAGACCACGATCGCGCGGGAGGTGGGGTGGATCTTGGGCACGGCGCCGTTGTCGAAGATCGAGATGGTGCCGTCGGGCAGCTGGGTGGCGTCGTGCTGGAAGGCGGTGCCGGCGCCGCTCAGCTGCTTGACTTCGCTGTGGCGCCCGCCGATGCGCAGGCCGATCCGGCCGGTGTGGCTGTCCAGCTCGTACAGCGCCCAGGTGTTGCGGGCGCTGATCAGGGTGGTGCCCGCCGCGCCGGCGAGCTGGTCGATGGAGTTGATGTGGAAGTAGTCGAAGGGCCATTCGTCGCTTGAGCCCTCGGGGTTGGAGTAGGAGTCGCCGAGGGGCACGTGGTCGATGCTGTGCCACTCGCGGCGCACGAGCCCGGTGGGTATGTCGATTTCCTGAAACACGCTGTCGGTGACGGCGCCCCCCGCGGGACCGCCCACCGCGGAGAGGTTGCAGGAGATGGGGTTGAACACCGTGAGCAGGGCGGTGTTCCGGGCGGTGATGTGGAAGTCGTGCAGGTCGGCTTTGTAGCCGTTGCCGGCGTGCACCGTGCCGATGCGCCGGTAGGCGCTGTTGTCGATGATCTCTTCGCCCATGCCGAAGCCCTGGGGCGGGATGTAGCCCTGCCACCAGGTGAGCACGGGCCTGCCGTCGAGCTGCTGGACCTGCAGGTTCGTCGCCGATGTTTCTCCCGAGAGCGGATCGAACCAGATCAGTTCGCCGGTTTCGCTGAAGATCTCCGGTCCGTTGGGGCCGGGGCCGGAGTAGGGGGCGGCGAAGATGTCGCCCGGGGAGGCGGCGCTCGAGCGGGTGCTCACGGCGAGTACCGGCGGCCGCAGGCTGGGGGCGGAGTGGAAGTGCTGCATCTCGTGGTAGTCGCGGGCGGGCTTGGCCACGGGCGGATAGGTGATGGGGTCCTGCTCGGCGGTGGCGAAGTGAAAGGCGAAGGAGCTCGTGTGCGAGCCCCTGCGCACGCGCCCGCGCACGGTGATCGTCTCGTCGGGCTCGAACGGATGAGAGGGCGCGAAGCTCGCGCCGTCCCCCTGGGAGTAGGCGCGCAACGAGCCGCCGTGGTGGCCGCTGAGGGAACCCGTGACGCTGATCGCGCCGATGTCCGCGGCGGGCGCCCCCAGCAGGCTGATCTGGGTATGGGCGGAGGCGTCGTAGGAGTCCGGCAGGGGGGACACCGCGAGCGAGGTGCCGGGGAGCGCGTCCGAGCGGTTGAGCGCGGAGGGCACGCAGCCCGGCGCGGCGGGGGCGCTGTAGGAGGCCTGCTCGGCGCTGATGCGGGCGGCGCCGAAGGCGAGGGCGCCGGCGCTGGAGAGCGCCACGAGCGCGCCGCCCCCGACCAGCAGGTGGCGCAGGCGCCGGTGAGAATGGTCGTGGGTGCGGTTCAAAGCTCGGGTTCGCTCGCCTCAGGCCGCCGATCCTAACTCCAGGACACGACGGGTTTGTAAAAAGTTGCTAATCCACCGCCGGAGTTTGCGCCATCAAGGCTAGAAGACGGGCGTCTCGCGGTAGTCGCCGAAGACCTGCCGCAGGGACTCGACGATCTCCCCCTCGCTGGCGCCGGCGCGGGCGCAGGCCAGCAGGGGGTCCATCAGGTTGCGCCGCTCGTGGGCGGCGTCCTCGCGCAGGGCCGCCAGAGAGCGCTCCACCGCGGCGCCGTCGCGTGCGGCGCGGGCGGCTTGCAGGCGGCCCAGCTGCTTGCGTTCCAGGGCGGGGTCCACGCGCAGGATCGGGATCGGCCGCTCGTCCTCCTCCACATAGCGGTTCACGCCCACCACGACGCGCTCGCCGGAGTCGATCTCCCGCTGCAACGCGAAGGCGGCGTCGGCGATCTCGCGCTGGGGGAAGTTGCGCTTGACGGCCTCCACCATGCCGCCGAGCTCGTCGATCTTGGCGAAGTACTCGTAGGCCGAGCGCTCCATCGCGTCGGTGAGGGCCTCCACGTAGTAGGAGCCGCCCAGGGGGTCCGCGGTGGCGGCCACGCCGGTCTCGTGGGCGATCACCTGCTGGGTGCGCAAGGCCACCTTCACCGCCTCCTCGGTGGGCAGCGCGAGGGCCTCGTCGTAGCTGTTTGTGTGCAGCGACTGGGTGCCCCCGAGCACCCCCGCCAGCGCCTCCACGGCGGTGCGCACGACGTTGTTCAGGGGCTGCTGGGCGGTGAGGCTCACGCCGGCGGTCTGGGAGTGAAAGCGCATCAGCAGCGAGCGCTGCTCGCGGGCGCCGAAGGTCTCGCGCAGCTCCCGCGCCCAGATGCGCCGGGCGGCCCGGTACTTGGCGATCTCCTCGAAGAAGTCGATCTGGGCGTTGAAGAAGAACGACAGCCGCGGCGCGAACTCGTCGACCGAAAGGCCCCGC
>DATJVV010000326.1:0-8319 GCA_035501635.1 Solirubrobacteraceae bacterium
CGAACCCTCGACCTTCTGCATGGCAACGCGTCCGGAGGTCGTCCTTTTCCGCTAGGTGCGGGAAAAATGGCTTGATTGCAGGATGTTTATATCGGGTTCCGTGAGGTTGGTTTGGTACCCGCGATGGTACCCGTGAAGAAACCTGTCCGATTTCGGGTCGCTTGGGGTCCTCTCCGAGAGGTACGCTTCGAGGATCGGAAGGGCGATCGTCGAGGGGTATGGGAATGCCAAGGCAACCGAATGCGGCGCTGCTCGTGGTGGAGCGCGAAGAGGGACCGGTGTACTACGCCAAGTGGCGCGAGGACGGCCGGCAGGTCAAACGACGGCTCGGGCCGGCGTGGATCGAGCGCGGCGAGCACGAGCGTGCGGGCGAGCGCAGGCGCACCCGACACCGTGGCTGGATCAAGCGGCGGGGGCGGCCCACGGAGGGGCATCTGAGCGAAGACGCCGCGCTGGCTCTGATCCCCGGGGTGATCGCCGAGCGCGCCGAGGAGTACATCAGGGAGCGTGAGCGCCAAGAGCGCGAACGGGAACGCGAGATCTCCCTCGATGAGATCGCGGACGCCTGGCTGGCGCACCGGGTGAACGTGATGGGCATCAAGCGCTCCACCCTCAACCACTACCGCACGATGCTGCTGCGCTCCGAGGAGACGCCCAGGAAGCGAGGACGAGCGCCGAAGGCGCGGATCATGAGCCGCTTCGCGGGCCGTCCGGCGGCGTCGATCACCACTCGGGAGGTGGCCCGCTGGCTGGCGGAGCTCGACAACGACCCGCAGCTCTCGGCGCGATCGGTGAACCAGCACCGGCAGGTGCTCCACAGCATCTACGGCTACGCCTGCCGGGAGGACACCTTCGGGCTGGCCGAGAACCCCGTGGCGCGCACCGAGAAGCGCCGCGAGGCGGACCCGGCCGAGATCATCACCTACACCCCCGCCGAGGTGGAGGCCATCGCCCGCGCGGCCCAGGAGGGGTCGCACCGGGAGAACCGCCTGCAGCTCACCGAGGCGGAGATCGAGGCCCGTGCACAGGAGGACGACCAGGACGGCTGCCTGATCCTGGTGGCGGCCTTCTGCGGGTTGCGGATGGGGGAGTGTCTGGCGTTGCGCTGGCGGCATGTGATGTGGGACGCACAGCGCCTTCACGTGCAGCGCAGCTACGTGCTGGGCCAGGAGGACAGCCCCAAGGGCCGGCGCGGGCGCAGCGTGCCGCTCGCCGATCAGCCGGCGCAGGCGCTGGCCCGGCTCTCACAGCGGCCCACGTTCACGCGCCCAGCCGATCTGGTGTTCTGCTCACGTACCGGCGAGCACCTCGACGCCTCGGCGCTTCGTCGCCGCTACAAGGCCGCTCGGGACGCGGCGATCGCCCAGAACCCGGACATGGCCTCGCTGCGCTTCCACGACCTGCGCCACACCTTCGGCACGCTCGCGGCGCAGGGCTTCGACCTCGTGAACGTCCAGGCGATGATGGGTCACGCCGACTCCCGGACGACGGCCCGCTACCTGCACGCAAGGCCCGCCGCCGAGGACGCGGCGAAGCTGACCAAGATCTTCGCCAAGAACATGCCGAGCGCGATCGTGGACGAGCCGGTGGACGTGGCGTGAGCGCCGACTACATCCAACTGCTCGACCGTGCCCGACGCGTCTTCCTGCACGTGGAGTTCACGACCGAGCTTCGCACCGTCGTCGACTACGCGATCGTGCTGCTCATCGAAGTTGATGGCCGGCTGGAGACGGTTCGGGTCTACGACGGCGCTCACGGCGTCAACGAGCTGCACCGATATGGCAGACGTGTGGGCAAGGATGCCGCCGAGGTCTTCCATCGCGGTACCCTTGGGGAAGGCATGAGAGCCGCGATCGAAGAGGCGAAGCGCGCCTACGGAGCGATGATCGAATCTTGGGACAAGCAGTGAGCACAGACAAGACCGACTCTCCCGCCGCCAAGGTGATGGACGAAGCGATCGAGCTGGCGATCGAAGAACGCTCTCCCTATCCCGAGAAGGCCGCGTTCATCGACGCTGATAGGCCCTACGCCAGTGAGGAGATCCGCCGCGCCGCCGACGAAGGCCGTGCGGTCGTGCTCGTCTATGCAGACGGCGGCGTCCGCACGCTTCTTCCCGAGCTGGTGGCGCGTTAGCAAGGCGAACACGCCGCGGCCTTGGAGGCAATCGCAGAACACTCGGTCGTGAGGCTCCGCGAGCCAGTGGGCGGCTGGCCTGAAGGGACCGTTGGCACCATCGTCAGCGAGTACGGAGACGCGATGCTGGTGGAGGTGTCGAACGAGACGGGCAAGGCGCTCGACTTCGTGCAGGTGCCGGTGGTCAAGCTCGAACTCAAGCGATGATGAGTCGTCCTTGGTGTCGCACATCGAGACTCAGCCCGACTTTCGTTCGCACGTAAGCTTCTCGATCGCCGTCACGACCTGCGAGCGCACGAAGCGACGGTGCTTGCCGAGCTTGATCGAGGGCAGGACGCCGCGACGGGCATAGTCCATCACGGTGGAGATTGGGACAAGCAGCAGGGTGGCGACCTGATCCGCGGTCATGAGCTCGTCGAGGGTCGTCCGAGTCGCGCCGTTTGCGCTCGGGCCATCGACACCAGATGAAGGGGCGCGCGCCGAGAGGGGGAGAGACGTCTGGCCGGAGATGGGCCTCACATGGGTATAGACCCCGAGAGGCGCCAACCGGACGACAACGTAATCGGGGAGGCCGGCATTGAACCTGGCGCCAGTCGCGCACTCGCCTGGTGCGCTCGACCACGTGCTTCCCATCTCATCTGACCGCTGCCAACGCAGCCGCGAGCGCGAAGCGCAGGCATCCCAACGAGCCGGCACGCATCCAGACCCAACGGCCCAGAACCCCCGATCTGACCGCCCAACCCGCCTCCGCCCCGTGCACGAAGGACACGAGTTTGGTACCCGCGAGTGGTACCCGCGACCCCAAACGCCGGACACTGGCCGTCTGGCCAAAAGCAAAACCCCGCAATTAGCAGGGCTTTCCCGAAAGCGGATGAAGGGACTCGAACCCTCGACCTTCTGCATGGCAAGCAGACGCTCTAGCCAACTGAGCTACATCCGCGGGGCCCCCAACTATACCCGGCGGAAGGGAGGGCCTCTACAGGGATGCGCCCAGGGCGTGGCCGAGGGCGGCGGCGGCGAGGCCGAGGGCGGCGCTGAGGATGATGTTGGCGAGGGCGGCCTGCCGGCGGGTGTCCTCGGCGAGGCTGTGGGTCTCGAGCATCCAGGTGGAGAAGGTGGTGTAGGCGCCCAGGCTGGCGCCGCCGGCGAGGGTGTAGGCGCTGCCGGTGAGGGTGGCGCCGGCGAGGACGCCGAGGATGAAGGCGCCGCTGAGGTTCACCGCGAGGGTGCCCACGGGGAAGGCGAGGGGGAGCTTGACCGACACGAGGTCCTCCAGCAGGATGCGCGCGAGGGCGCCCACGGCGCCGAGGGCCGCCACGGCGATCCACAGGGGCGGGCTCATGCCTGCTCCGTGGCGGGCTCGCCGGCGGCGAACGCCCTGGCCAGCAGGGGGGGTGCGAGGGACACGGCGATGTAGCCCGCGAGCACGCTCGCGGCGAGGTAGCTCGCGGCCAGTGCGGGGTGGCCGGTTTGGAGCATGCGCAGGAGCTCGACCTGCATGGTGGAGAAGGTGGTGAGGGCTCCGCAGAAGCCGCTGCCGGTGAGCCGGTAGATGGTCACCGACAGGCGCCCGTGGCGGCGCAGGGCGGCCACGATCAAGCCCAGCAGGAACGCGCCGAGCACGTTCACGCTGAAGGTGGCCCATGGCCAGGCTCCCGGCGGGGCGGGCCAGCCGGTGGCGATGGCCACCCGTGCGCACGCGCCCGCGGCGCCTCCCACCGCCACCGCCACGAGCTCTCGGGTGGCGATGCGAGGATGGCCGCTTCGCGGGAGCCCGGTCTCCTCGAGCTCGGCCCCGAGTCCCTGCACCTGCTCCTCTGGCTCGTGCCCAAGCCCCTGTGTCTGCTCTTCGGGCTCCCGCATCGATTGCCGGCGCTCGCTCTCCTGGGCCCTCGCGTCCACCGTGGTCTCCTTCAGGTTCGAAGTCGGCTCTGATCGGTAGAAGCCATCAGCGGAAAAACCGCGGTTGAGAGCGGGCCTCATCGCTCGCGGTCAGCTTACCCGCTCGCCGGGATGCTCTCGCCGCACAACGGCTCTCGCGGTACGTACCGGCCGCCGTCGCCCCGGCCGAGCAAGCCCATGAGCTCGAGCTGGGATAGCGCGAGCATCGTCTCCGCGAGGTCTCCGCCACGGGCGGTGAGTCGCCCGAGGGTGTCCCTGCCGCCGGCCACCTCCTCGAGCACCCGCTCCAGCGCCGGCGCGAGCAGGCCATCGCGATCACGCTTCCGAGACCCCTCGCGTGAGTTGCACGCGGGGGCGCGCTCGGGCGCGCCGTCCGTTGCGCCGGCCTGGTGGAGCAGGTCGAGCACGTCCCTGGCGTCTCGCACCAGCGGGGCTCCCGCGCGCAGCAGCTGGCAGGTGCCCGCGGCGGTGGGCGCGCTCACCCTTCCGGGCACCGCCGCCACGGTCCTGTTCATGGCGCCTGCCACGCTGGCGACCAGCAGCTCTCGCACGCTCGCGTGCGCCTCCACCACCACGCTCACCGGCGCGAGGGCCGCGACCACCCGCGTGCGGGCCACGCCGCACCAGCGGCGCTCGCGAAAGCCGCATGGCAGCTCCGCCACCAAGCATCCCCGGGTGCTCAGGCGCTCGTAGAGAGCGCGCATGTGGGCGGGTTTGCACACGTCCACGCCGCCCGCCAGCACGGCGATCGGCCGGCCGTCGCCTTCCAGGGCTCCCGTGAGAGCCGCCGCGGAGACGCCCTCGGCGAAGGCGCTCACCACCCTGACCCCGCTCGCCGCGAGACCTCGGGCGATCATGCGGGCCATCTCGGCGCCGTAGTCGCTCGCCCGGGTGCTGCCCACGATCGCCACCGTGGCTCCGTCGGCCAGTTCGGCCAACCGGTCGCTCTCGGCCCGGAGGTGAAGGGCGCGTGGCGCCAGCCGCTCATGTCCGAGGGAGGCCGGCCAATTGGGTTGGTGATGGCAAATGGTCTGTATGCGCTCGTGCTGTACGCGCCCGTCCGCAGGGAGGCTCTGGGGCGTGAAGCGCCGCCAGCGCTCGGTCACCTCCTGGCGGCGCCGACCGGCGATGGCGGCGATGAGGGTCTCGTCGTCGAGCTCGAACAGCTCCAGCAGGCGGTTGGGGTCGCGGCCGCGATAGTCCAGCAGCACCCCGAGCTCCGCCAGCAGCCAGCCGCGGCGTATGCAGCGGGGACAGGCTCTCGAGTTCATGTCAGGCGGCCCGGCTGTGTGGCGTGTCGGCCTGGGGTCGCAGGGCCAGGGCGGCTCCCACGTCCTCGGTGTGGATGCGCTCCCGTCCGGCGAGGTCGGCGATGGTGCGGGCCACCCGCAGGGTGCGGTGCTCGGCGCGCGCGCTCATGGCCCATCGCGCTCGCGCCTGCCCCAGCATCGCTTCGGCGTGCTCGTCGAGGCGCGCGTGGCGGGCGAGCATGCCGGCGTCCATTTCCGCGTTGACCCTCGCACCCTCCTCGCGCAGGCGCATGCGCTGGCGCTCGCGGGCGGCCATCACCTCCTCACGCGCCTGCCTGGAGCTGGGGGCGGGCGTGCCCGCCAACCCGAGGGCGCCCTCGCCGTCCATCTGCACGCGCAGGTCGATGCGGTCCAGCAGGGGCCCGCTCAGACGGCGGCGGTGGCGGGCCATCTGCGGCTCGCTGCAGGCGCAGCGTTCGCGATCGCCGGCATAGCCGCAGGGACAGGGGTTGGTGGCGGCGATGAGCATGAAGCGTGCCGGGTACACCGCCGCGCGGCGCGCGCGCACGATCGCCACCCTGCCGTCCTCCAGCGGCTGGCGCAGCGCCTCCAGGGCGCCGCGGGCGAACTCCGAGAGCTCGTCCAGGAACAGCACGCCGCGGTGGGCGAGCACCACCTCGCCAATCGAGTGCCTGTGGGCTCCGCCCACGAGACCGGCGGCGGTGGTGGAGTGATGGGGCGCCCGGAAGGGCCGCTCGCGGGCAAGGCCTCCGGGGTGGTCTCCGGCGAGAGCGTGGATGCGGGTGACCTCGATGGCCTCCGAGTGGCTGAGGGGCGGCAGGATCGAGGGCACGCGCTGGGCGAGCATCGTCTTGCCCACGCCCGGGGGGCCGCTGAGCAGGCAGTTGTGGGCGCCCGCGGCGGCGATCACCACGGCACGTGCCGCGTGGGCCTGGCCGCGCACATCGGAGAGATCGAGCCGGCCCGTGTGCTCGGCCGCGGCTGGCGCGACGAACCGGGCGGGTGCCGGCGGCGCGGGGGCGGGGTCGTCGGCCGGGTGGCCGCGCAGGATCGCCACGGCGCTCGCGAGGGTTCTGGCGGGGGCCACGAGCAGACCGCGCACGAGCATCGCCTCCCTGCTGCCCTCGCACGCGAGTACGAGGCGCTCGATCCGCAGCTGGCGGCAGGCGTGGGCGACCGTGAGGGTGCCCAGACAGGGCTTCAGGACGCCGTCGAGGCCCAGCTCGCCGAAGAGCGCGCAGCCGCTCAGTGTCTCCCGCTGGAGCTGGCCGCTGGCGGCGAGCACGCCGCAGGCGAGCGCCAGATCAAGGCCCGGGCCCACCTTGGGCAGGTCGCCGGGGGCGAGGTTCACGGTGACGCGCCGGCCGGGGAACTGGAAGCCGCAGTTCAGGATCGCCGCCTGCACGCGCTCGCGGGCCTCGCGCACGGAGGCGTCCGCGAGGCCGACGATGTTGAAGGCGGGCAGGCCCGGGCGGACGTCCACCTCGACGGTGACCCGGCGGGCCTGGAGTGCCTCGATGGTGAAGGTGGTGGCCTGGGCGAGCATGGCGGTGGCTCCTCTCTGGGCGGAGTTCTCGAACCGAAGGAGAGGAGGCTAGGGAGGCGATGCGATGAAACTCTCGGTTCGGAGGGCCCGCGCGCGGGCGCGCGCGCACACGCGGGCCCCTCGTTTCGAGAGTGTTGTCCTCAGCCAGCTCCTCCCCTCGCGCACATACGCGCGCACGCGGGCCCCCGATTTCGAGAGCAACTTCTACGCCTGGGCAGGGCCAACCCCTGCCGACCCGTCGCTCGCGCACGCGGGCGCAAGCGGACGGGGCTGGCGTTTACATGCCGGCGGGGTGACGGGCGACGTATCCGGCGGTGGAGGTCATGGAGCTGGACCAGCGGGAGCCGGACTCCTGGAGGGCGACGGTGTCGAAGCGTTTTCCGTCGATGACCATGAAGGCGTGTTCGGCGTTGGCGTAGATGGTGATGTGCCTGCCGGGGCCGGCTTCGCCGTATGACTCCAGGGCGGTGGAGTCCTCGGGTGAGGAGAGCAGGCCGGCGCCGTGGAGGGCGTAGGAGACAGAGCCCGAGCAGTCATAGCCATCGGACTGGAAGGAGCCGTGGCCGCCGCCGTAGACGTAGGGGCGGGTGGCGATTTCATCGCCGGCGGCGATGACGCGGGAGACGACGGAGGAGTCGCCGGTGCTGGTGGTGGATTCGGCGCCCGTTTCGGCGCCCGAGCCGGAGGAGGCGCCGCCGGTCGAGGTGTGTGGGGCGAGGCGAGCGGAGGGGGGCGGGTTGAGGGTGTGCTCGTGGCCGACGCCGATGGTGCTCCAGGTGGCGGGGCCGACGACGCCGTCGACGGTGAGACCGTGGCGTTCCTGCAGGCGGCGGACGGCGGCCTCGGTTTCGGGGCCGAAGTCGCCGTCGGGGGTGAGGTGCAGGGCGGCCTGGAGGCGAACGATGGGATCGGTGGAGCCGGTGTGGGTGGGAGCGTCGGCGGTTGAGCCTGTGGTGGAGTTTTCGGAGGAGCCGTCGGTGGTGGTGTCGGTTTGGGTTTCTTGGCCTGAGGAGTCCTGAGGGGTGTGGCTGGGCGCGGGTTTTTCGGCGGGGAGAGCTGAGGCGGGGGGGTCGAGGGTCTGCTCGCTGGCGACGCCGATGGCCTTCCAGGTGTCGGGGCCGACGATGCCGTCGACGGCGAGTCCGTTGCGGGCCTGCAGGCGGCGGACCGCCGCCTCGGTCTTGGGGCCGAAGTCGCCGTCGGAGGAGACGTGGATGGCGCTCTGGAGGCGCTGGATGGCATCGACGGTGGCCTTCTGTTCCTCGGCTTCGGCGTGGGCTTCGGCTTCGGCTGCGGCGGTGGCGGTTGAGCCGGTAGTGGTGGCCGGGGATTCGGGTTCGGCGGGGGTGGCGCCGGTGAGGCCGACGGTGGTGGCGGTGGGGGAGGCGCCTTCGGTGGTGGAGGACGGGGTTTCGGTGGCGGGGGTGGGGAGTTCGCCGGCGGGGGCGTCCTGACCGGTGGTGGCGG
>DATJVV010000327.1:0-3291 GCA_035501635.1 Solirubrobacteraceae bacterium
CACAAGGTTCAGTTGCTCGAGACCCTCGACGTGGTCGAACGGCTCACCTTGGCGCTCCGCCTGCAGCGCGAGCGGCTGGCGGAGCTGCAGGTGCGCAAGCGCATCCGCGAGGACGTCCAGGAGGGCGCCGAGAAGCAGCAGCGCGAGTACTTCCTGCGCAAGCAGATGGAGTCGATCCGCAAGGAGCTCGGCGAGGACGAGGGCTCGATCGTCGACGAGTACCGGACCAAGATCGAGGACGCCCAGATGCCCGCGGAAGTGCACGAGCAGGCGCTCAAGGAGCTCGGCCGGCTGGAGCGGATGGGCGAGCAGACCGGCGAGTCGAGCATGATCCGCACCTACCTGGACTGGTTGATCGCGGTGCCGTGGAGCAAGCGCTCCGAGGAGCACCTCGATCCGGTCGGGGCGCGGGCGGTGCTCGACGCCGACCACGCCGGCCTGGAGGACGTCAAGGACCGGGTCACCGAGTACCTGGCGGTGCGCAAGCTGCGCCAGGACCGCGGGATCGAGGCCGACCCCAAGTCGGGCGCGATCCTGACCCTGATCGGCCCCCCCGGCACCGGCAAGACCTCGATCGGAGAGTCGATCGCACGTGCCACCGGACGCGAGTTCGTGCGCATGTCCCTGGGCGGCGTGCGCGACGAGGCGGAGATCCGCGGCCACCGCCGCACCTACATCGGCGCCCTGCCCGGACGCCTCGTGCGGGCCCTGCGCGACGCCGGGACGATGAACCCGGTGATCCTGCTGGACGAGGTCGACAAGGTCGGCGCGGACTGGCGCGGGGACCCCTCGGCGGCGCTGCTCGAGGTGCTCGATCCTGCCCAGAACCACTCCTTCCGCGACCACTACCTGGACGTGGAGCTCGACCTCTCCCAGGTGATGTTCCTGGCCACCGCCAACGTCGCCGACACCATCCCCGGGCCATTGCTCGACCGCATGGAGGTGATCCGCTTCGACGGCTACACCTCCGAGGAGAAGCTCGCCATCGCCAAGGGCTACCTGTGGCCGCGCCAGCGCGACCGCAACGGCCTGCGCGAGAACGAGGTGCGCATCGAGGACGAGCTGCTGAAGACCATCATCGCCGAGTACACCCGCGAGGCCGGCGTGCGCAGCCTCGAGCGCGAGCTCGGCACGGTGCTGCGAAAGACCGCCACCAAGATCGCCTCCGGCAAGGTCAAGCCTCCGGTGAAGATCGACCTGGACACGGTCCGCGACGCGCTCGGACGCCAGAAGTTCTTCCAGGAGTCCGCCTCCCGCACCGCCACCCCCGGCGTGGCCACCGGCCTCGCCGTCACCGGCACCGGCGGCGACGTGCTGTTCGTGGAGGCCACCGCGATGAAGACCGGCAGCGGCTCCGGCGGCAGCGGTCTCGTGCTCACCGGCCAGCTCGGCGAGGTGATGAAGGAGTCCGCCCAGATCGCCCTCTCCTACGTGCGCGGCCACGCCGAGGAGCTCGGCATCGCCCCCAGCGCCTTCGTGGGCCGGGAGTTCCACCTGCACGTTCCCGCCGGCGCCATCCCCAAGGACGGTCCCAGCGCGGGCGTCACGATGGTCACCGCCCTCGCCTCACTGCTCACCGACAGGCCCGTCAAGCACACGGTGGGCATGACCGGCGAGATCACCCTGCAGGGCCGCGTGCTGCCGATCGGCGGCCTCAAGCAGAAGGCGCTCGCCGCTCACGCCGCCGGCCTCTCGGACGTGATCCTGCCCGAGCGCAACCGCGGCGATTTGGACGACATCCCCCAGGAGGTCCGCGAGCAGATGACCTTCCACCCGGTGATGACCGTCCAGGAGGTCCTCGACCGCGCCCTGGAGCCGGTGCGCGATGTCGCGCCGACCGGCGTCTCGTAGGTGCCAGCCCGTTCCACTGGAGGTTCGCGAAGCGGCGAGCCTCCTGGAGCGGCGCTGGCAGCTCTCGATCATCTACGCCGCTCTCACGGGCGCCATGCGCTTCAACGAGTTCGCCGATGCCATCGCCGGCATCTCCCCCCGCATGCTCTCCGAGCGCCTGCGTGATTTGGAGGCCGCCGGACTGGTCCAGCGCGTGGTCATCCCCTCGAGCCCCCCCACCGTCGAGTACCGCCTCACCGCCCGCGGCCGCCGTCTGGGGCCGGTCATCGAAGCGATGCGCGCCTATGCCGAGGACCGCCCTGAGGAGCCCGTGGGTTAGCAGACGTAGTTCGGACCGGCACATGTGCCGGTCCGCCGGCCGCACATGTGCGGCCGGACCCGCGGCGCATGCGCCGCGGGAACAGAACACATCACGACGCCGGCTCGACCTCCAGGCCCGCGGCACGCGGCGCGTCGGCGGCGTCGAGGCTCGCCCCCACCAGCGCTCCGCCCTCGCAGTGCTCGGCCTCCACCGCCCGGCCGGGATTGCGGATCGCCACCGCCCCCACGATCCCCCCGATCGCCACCAGCGCCGCCGCCACCGCCAAACCGAGGTGGAAGCTGTGCAGCGACGCCGCCTGCGCCGCGCTCGTCAGCGCGTGCGCCTGCCCGGGCGGCAGGCCCCGAACGTCGGGCAGCCCCAGCGCCAGGCGCTTGGCTTCGTTCGCCGCCGCCCGCGCCGCCGGCGTGAGGCGCACGCCCGCGAGGTTCGCCTCCAGCGAGCGCCCGAAGGAGCTCGCCACCGCCGCGCCCAGCGCCGCCGTGCCCAGCAGGCCCGCCACCCGCGCCACCGCGTTGTTCACCGCCGAGGC
The DNA here is from genome assembly GCA_035501635.1 of Solirubrobacteraceae bacterium. Classification (GTDB taxonomy): domain Bacteria; phylum Actinomycetota; class Thermoleophilia; order Solirubrobacterales; family Solirubrobacteraceae; genus Palsa-744. Next base: position 2,703 of record DATJVV010000327.1, read on the forward strand.
GATCCCCGCCTGGCTCTCCCTCACCCCCGCCAGCACCGCCGCGGTGAGCGGCGCCACCGTCATCGCGAGGCCCAGCGAGAACACCAGCAGCGCCGGCAGCACGTCCGCCACGTAGTCCACGTCCACTCCCACCCGCTCGAAGAGCAGCAGCCCGCCCGCCGCCACCAGCGGGCCCGCCCCCATGAAGAAGCGCGGCCCGTGCCGGTCCGCCAGCGCCCCGAAGCGTTTGGAGAGCGCGAACATCACGAGCGTCACCGGCAATGTCGCCAGGCCGCTCCGCAGCGGCGTGTACCCGCCGATCTGCTGCAGGAACAGCACCAGGAAGAAGAACAGCACCGCCAGGCCCGCGTACATCGACAGCGTCTCCACGTTCCCCGCCGAGAAGTTCCGCTGTGAGAACAGGCTCAGCGGCAGCATCGGCCGTTTCGCGCGCGCCTCGTAGGCGAGGAACATCACCAGCAGGCTCACCCCCGCGATCAGCCCCACCAGCACCTCCGGGCTCGACCAGCCCAGCCGCGGCTGCTCGATCAGCGAGTACACCGGCCCCGCCAGCCCCAGCGCGCACAGCAGCCCGCCTGTGACGTCCACC
>DATJVV010000328.1:0-5048 GCA_035501635.1 Solirubrobacteraceae bacterium
CTCCCCCTCCCCATCCCCGTCCCCCTCCTGGAGGGGGGAGAGGTAGACGGTGAGAAAGCACACCCAGCTCGCCTGCTCGAGCTGGCCGGCGCGGGCGAGCTCGCGGATCTCCCCGTAGAGGCCGGGAGGCGAGGTTTCCAAAGCGGTGAGGCGGGCGGCGGCGAAGGCGAGCTCGCCGGCCAGGCGACGGGCGTCGGCGCTCGCGCGCAGGCCGGGCAGGAGCTGGTTCTCGTAGCCGTCCTCGACGGCGCGCTGTTCGTGGCGCACGCGCAGCTGCTCGCCATTACGCCGGTTGTGGGTGCGAGCGGAGACGCGGGCGCCGGCGCGGGAGGAGGGGGGCGCGGCGGCGTGAGGGCGGGAGGTGGGCCTGGCGGGGGCGAGGTGGTCGGGCAGGGTGGCGCTGCAGATGGGACAGCGCTCGATGAAGCGGTTGTGCCTGCAGAAGCTCGGCACCCGGCGTCCTCAGCGGGGCTCTTCGACGGCCACGCCGGGCGCCACGTGGTGGGGCGGGCCCTCGGGGCCTTCGTCGGCGTCGGCGTGGCCCGCGCGGGCCTGGTCCTCGGGGAGCGCGGCGGGCTGGGTGGCGGCGGCGCCGTTGCGCAGGCCGGCGAGGTGGCGCTCGACCATGCGGGCGCACTGGCGGCCCTCGTTGATGGCCCACACGATCAGCGACTGGCCGCGCCTGGCGTCGCCGGCGGCGAAGACGCCGGGCACGGAGGTGGTGTAGGGGCGCTGGGCCTTGACGTTGCCGCGCTCGTCGCGTTGCACGGCGAGCTCCTCGAGGAGGTGTTGTTCGGGGTGCAGGAAGCCCATGGCCAGCAGCACCAGGTCGGCGGGGAGCTCGCGCTCGCTGCCGGCGACGGGGCCGAACGGCGGGGTGGGCGCGGCGCGGGCGACGTGGAGCTTGGCCACGCGGCCGTCCTGTCCGGAGAAGCGGGTGGTGACGATCGAGAAGTCCTGCTCGCCGACGCCCTCCTTCAGGGCCTCCTCCATGGCGTAGGAGAGGCGGTACTTCAGCGGCCAGAGCGGCCAGGGGGTGCGATCGTCGGGACGATGGGCGGGGGGCTCGGGGAGGAGCTCGAGCTGGACGATCGAGCGGGCGCCCTCGCGCAGGGCGTTGCCCACGCAGTCCGCGCCGGTGTCGCCGCCGCCGATGACGACCACGTGCTTGCCCTTGGCGGTGATGTGCGGGGCGGCGGTGGGAGCGGGGACGGTGGGTTGGGGGCCGAGCTCGCGGGCGACGAAGCGGTTGCGCACATAGAGGTAGTCCATGGCGAAGTGCACGCCCTGCAGCTCGCGTCCGGGCACGGGCAGGTCGCGGGGAACGCGCGAGCCGGTGGCGATGACGAGAGCGTCGAAGGAGGTTCTGAGCTCGGCGGCGGAGATGCGCTCGGCGGCGCCCGCGGGCCCGGAGCCCACGTGGACGCCGCAGCGCAGCTCCACGCCCTCGGCGAGGAGCTGCTCGACGCGGCGCTGGACGATGCGCTTTTCGATCTTGAAGTCGGGGACCCCGAAGCGGGCGAGGCCGCCGGCGGCCTCGTCGCGCTCGAACAGGACCACGCGGTGGCCGGCGCGGCGCAGCTGCTGGGCGGCGGCCATGCCGGCGGGGCCGGAACCGATCACGGCGACCGACTGGCCGGTCTCGCGCCTGGGCGGCTGGGGGGTGACCCAGCCCTCCTGCCAGGCGCGGTCGATGATGGCGTGCTCGATCTGTTTGATGGTGACGGCGTCGTTCTCGCGAATCTCCAGCACGCAGGCGGCCTCGCAGGGGGCGGGGCAGAGGCGGCCGGTGAGCTCGGGGAAGTTGTTGGTGGCGTGCAGCTGGGCGATGGCCTCGGGGAAGCGGTCGCGGTAGACGAGGTCGTTCCAGTCGGGGATGAGGTTGCCCAGGGGACAGCCGTTGTGGCAGAAGGGCACGCCGCAGTCCATGCAGCGGGCGCCCTGCTCGCGGAGCTCCCGCACGGGGCGGGTGAGCATGAACTCGCGGTAGTCCCGGGCGCGCTCGTGGGCGTCCCGGTAGGGGATGCCGTGGCGCTCGATCTTCAGGAAGCCGCCGAGCTGGCCCATCAGGCGACCACCGCGGGGGAGTCCGAGGCGGAGGCGCCTTCGGCCTGGGCGCGGGCGGCGCGCTGCGCGAGGACGCGCTTGTAGTCGTGGGGCATGACCTTCACGAAGGCGTTGCGGGCGAGCAGGCGCTCGAACTCGGCGAGCACGCGTTCGGCCACGGGCGAGCCGGTGCGCTGGGCGTGCTCGTCGATGAGGGCGCGCAGCTGGGCGGCGTCGGGCTCGGCGATGTCTTCGAAGCCGACCATGCCCATGTTGCAGCGGGCGGGGAAGGCGGCGTGCTCGTCGAGCACGTAGGCGACCCCTCCGCTCATGCCGGCTGCGAAGTTGCGCCCGGTGGGTCCGAGAACCACGACGCAGCCGCCGGTCATGTACTCGCAGCCGTGGTCGCCCACTCCCTCCACCACGGCGCTGGCGCCGGAGTTGCGCACGGCGAAGCGCTCGCCGGCGAGGCCGCGGAAGAAGGCGCGGCCGGCGGTGGCGCCGTAGAGGAGGGTGTTGCCGACGATGACGTTCTCCTGGGCCTGGAAGTCGGCGGGCATGCCCTCGCGGGGGCGCACGGCGAGGATGCCGCCGGAGAGGCCCTTGCCGGTGTAGTCGTTGGCGTCGCCGCGCAGGGTGAAGGTGACGCCGGGGGCGAGCCAGCCGCCGAAGCTCTGGCCGGCGGAGCCCTCGAAGGAGACCTCGATGGTGCCCTCGGGCAGACCCTGGGCGCCGCGGGCGCGGGCGATGTGGCTGGAGAGGATGCCGCCCACGCAGCGGTTGACGTTGCGGATGGGCGTGTGGATCTCGACCGGCTCGGCGCGCTCGATGGCGGCCTTCGCCTTCTCCACGAGCTGCCAGTCGAGGGCGTCCTCGAGCACCGCGGGGGGCGGTTGCACGCGCCTGCGGGGGGCGCCCTCGGGGAGCTCGATGTGGGTGAGGATGTGGGTGAGGTCCACGCCGCGGGCCTTCCAGTGCTCGATGGCGGGCTGGGCGCGCAGGAGGTCCACGCGGCCGGTGGCGTCGTCGAGTGAGCGCAGGCCCATGGAGGCGAGGATCTCGCGGACCTCTTCGGCGACGAAGAAGAAGAAGTTCACGACGTGCTCGGGGGTGCCCTTGAAGCGCTTGCGCAGCTCCGGGTCCTGGGTGGCGATGCCCACGGGGCAGGTGTTCAGGTGGCAGGCGCGCATCATGATGCAGCCGGTGGCGATGAGGGGGGCGGTGGAGAAGCCCATCTCGTCGGCGCCGAGCATGGCGGCGATGAGCACATCGCGGCCGGTCTTGAGCTGGCCGTCGGTCTGCACGAGGATGCGGGAGCGCAGGTCGTTGAGCAGGAGGGTTTGCTGGGTCTCGGCGAGGCCGATCTCCCAGGGCACGCCGGCGGACTGGATGGAGGAGAGGGGCGAGGCGCCGGTGCCGCCGTCGTGGCCGGCGATGAGCACGCGGTCGGCGTTGGCCTTGGAGACGCCGGCGGCGACGGTGCCCACGCCCACCTCGGAGACGAGCTTGACGGACACCTGGGCGGCGGGGTTGGAGCAGCGCAGGTCGTAGATGAGCTGCTTGAGGTCCTCGATGGAGTAGATGTCGTGGTGGGGAGGCGGGGAGATGAGGCCGACGCCGGGGGTGGTGTGGCGGATGGAGCCGATGTACTCGTCCACCTTGTGGCCGGGCAGCTGGCCGCCCTCGCCGGGCTTGGCGCCCTGGGCCATCTTGATCTGGAGCTCGTCGGCGTTGACGAGGTAGTGGATGGTGACGCCGAAGCGCCCGGAGGCCACCTGCTTGATGGCCGAGCGGCGGCGGTCGCCGTTGGGGTCGGGGGTGAAGCGGGCGGGGTCCTCGCCGCCCTCGCCGGTGTTGGAGCGGCCGCCGAGGCGGTTCATGGCGATGGCGAGGGTCTCGTGGGCCTCGCGGGAGATGGAGCCGAGGCTCATGGCGCCGGTGCAGAAGCGCCGGACGATCTCGCTGGCGGGCTCGACCTCCTGGAGGGGCAGGGGCTCCGAGCTGGCGGCGCCCCGCTGGCCGGCGAGGCGCAGCTCGAGCAGGCCGCGCAGGGAGGCCTTGCGGGCGGCGTCCTGGTTGACGGCGTTGGCGTACTCGCGGTACTTGGCGTAGGCGTCGCTGGCGCGGACGCTCTCGCGGGCTGGCTCCTCCCCGGCGAGGGCGGCGGCGACGTGGCCGTTGGCGGCGCGGACGGCGTGCTGGACCAGGGCGATGGTCTCGGGGTTCCACATGTGGTGCTCGCCGTCGCGGCGCCAGGCGTAGACGCCGCCCACGGGCAGGAGCGGGTCGATGGTGCCGGCGGCGGGGTAGGCGCGGGCGTGGCGCTCGAGGGCCTCGGTGGCGAGGACGTCGATGCCGACGCCGCCGATGCGGGAGGCGGTGCCGGTGAAGTGGCGGTCGATGAGCTCGCGCTGGAGGCCCACGGCCTCGAAGATCTGGGCGCCGCGGTAGGACTGGATGGTGGAGATGCCCATCTTGGAGATGGCCTTCAGGAGGCCTTTGCCGATCGCCTTGAGGGTGTTCTGGGCGGCGAGCTCGGCCGCCTGCTCGACGCTCAGCGGGCGCTTGCCGTCGTTCGTGGTGGCGGCGTGGAGCTCCAGGGCGCCGCTGAAGACGAGGTGGTCGAGGGTCTCGAGCATCAGGTAGGGGTTGATGGCGCTGGCGCCGTAGCCGATGAGGGTGGCGAAATGGTGGACCTCGCGGGGCTCGCCGGACTCGAGCAGGATGGCCACGCGCAGGCGGGTGCCCTCGCGGACGAGGTGGTGGTGGACGGCGGCGACGGCGAGCAGGGAGGGGATGGGCACGCGGCGGGGGCCGATGGAGCGGTCGGAGAGCACGATGATGTTGACGCCCTGGGCGATGGCCTGGTGGGCCTGCTCGCACACCCGCCGCAGGGCGGCGGCCATGGCCTTGCCGGGATCGGCGGGGGAACCGTTCTCGGGCAGGGACCAGGTGATGTCGATGGTGCGGGCGGAGAACAGCTCGTGGGAGACGTGGCGGAG
>DATJVV010000329.1:0-2234 GCA_035501635.1 Solirubrobacteraceae bacterium
GGGCGTTTCGCTACTCCAGCGAGCATGAATCGCGCTCGCTGTTCTACACCACCGACGTGTCCACCCTGAGAGAGCTCTATCCCGAACGGGAGATCTTGCGGGAGCTCTCCGCGGACGCCCGCCTGGTGGTGTCCGAGCCGATCGGCGACCTGCCGGGCGCCTGGCGGGAGGTGCCGGAGTCCAGCTGCGTGATGATCGGTGGGGGAGAGGAGCATCTGCTGCGGTTCGCGCCGATGGCTCCCTGAGAGCGGGTGGGGCTGGGAACCAGGAAAAGGGGGATGATGGGGGCATGGGGGCGATCAACCGGGAGCGGCTCATGGCCCTGTGCTTCGCCTTGGGCTCCAGCTGCTTCCTGGTGGCGCCGTTCCCGGGGTTCGCCGAGCTGGTTGGGGACCGGGCGGACGCGGTGGTGTTCTTCGTGGGCTCCATCCTGTTCACCGCGGGCGGCGGCCTGCAGAGCGCCATCGCCGCCGCGGATCGCCACGCGCCGGGCGCCGGCCGGGCGGCGTGGCGCGCGGCGGTGATCCAGTCGGCGGGCACCCTGTTCTTCAACGTCACCACCTACCGGGCCCTGAGCGTGGCGTTCTCGAGCCCCGAATACAACCGGTTGGTGTGGCGGCCGGACGCGCTGGGCTCGATCTGCTTCCTGATCTCCGGCTTCATCGCCTATGGCGCCAGCGCTCGCCATGGCTGGCTGCCCGCGCGGACAGGCCGGGGATGGTGGGAGCCGGGCGTGAACCTGCTGGGGTGCGTGTTCTTCGGCATCTCCGCCGTGGCCGGCTACGTGGTGCCCTCCACGGGCTCGATGGTGGACCTGGGGGCCGCAAACTGGAACACCTCTCTCGGGGCCGCCTGCTTTTTGGCGTGTGCGCTGGGCACCCTGCGCTCGGGCTCCAGCACCAAGGCTCCCCTGCGCCGTGCTCGCCGGCTGCTGGCCGTCGGGGAGCGGCTCATGCAGGGTGAGCTGGAGCGGGCGGTCTGATCGGGGCTACTGGGCTGAGGTGCCGTTGAGGCGGCCGTTCGCGCTGGCTATGGGCCGGGCGAGGGTGTGGGCGTTGCGGTGTCCCAGCTCCACGGGTACCCCGGCTTCGTCGAGGTTCACGGTTTCGTAGCCAAGGCTGCGCATGAGCTCCACGTAGGCCACATTGCAGTCGTGCACCTCGCAGAGCAGCACCGGGCGGTGCTCGGCGATGGTGTGGCGCATGCCCTCGATCACCTCGAGCTCGGCGCCCTCCACGTCGATCTTCACCACGTCCGGCGGGGGCACGGCGCCGCTGGACACCAGATCGTCGATCGAGCTCACAGCCACCGCGATGGTCTCGCGCGCGCCCGTGGGCACCGACACGGCGGCCAGCCGGGAGAAGGCCGAGACGTCGGAGACGATCAGGCTGGCCTCCCCGGAGCCCCCGCCCACGGCCCCCTCGCGGACCTCCGCCCAGCCGATGGAGTTCATGGCGAGGTTCTCCCGGATGGCAGCCACGTTCTGGGGGACCGGCTCGAAGGCCACCACCCTGCCCGAGGGCCCCACCAGGCGGGCGGCGAGCATCGTGATGAAGCCCACGTTGGCGCCGATGTCGAAGAAGGTGGCTCCCGGCGTGAGCTCCTGCAGCATGGCCTGCTGCAGGGGACGCTCCGCGGTGCCGGTGGCGAAGCCCACGAAGGAGCCGTGGAGGTTGATGCGAAGGCCCCGGGCGGGACCGCTGAGGATCGGCACGGGATGCCAGCGCAGGCTTCGGGACACGCGTGTCCAGAGGTAGTTGACAGCGCGATTGGTGTGCTGCATGGCGGCGATGCGTTTGGCCAGCGGCCGGTCCAGCAGGTCGGACACCAGACGCAGGGAGGCGTTCGTGATCGATCGGCGCATCCCGCGAAGCTTAGAGCTAGGAACCGAAGCGCACGCCCACATGGGGGTGTAGCCGGGCGGTGGCTTCCGAGTAGGCGCCCGCGAGGTCTTCCACTTCGGCGGCCGTGAGCGAGGAGCCGAAGACCGCGGGGCCGCCCAGGTTGGCGTAGGCCTTGCGGAGCTTCTTTTCGATCTGGGCCAGCTCGAAGTGGCCGTCGTAGACGCTCTCGATGTACAGCCCCACGTTCTCGCGGGCGAATTTCGCGGCGGCCTTCGCCCGGGGGCTCGCGCCGGGATGTTCGCCCGCGCGGATCTGCTCGATGGCCGTGAGCGTGAGCCGCCAGCCGCGCTCGCTGAAGCCCCGGTAGCCGCGAAACAGGCCCGCGAGCGC
>DATJVV010000330.1:0-2291 GCA_035501635.1 Solirubrobacteraceae bacterium
CGTGAGCCACCCCCTGGAGGGTCCCGCTTCGTTGGGCGTCCATTTCACCGCCAGCGACACCCCCACCGCACTGGCTTCCCCGGGCAGCGAGCTCAGGCTGGCGCAGCTCATGGCTTCGCCGCTCCGCAGATGCGCCACGTAGGATCCTTCTTCGATGTCAACGGGCCCGTTGCATCCGCTGAGATGGCCTTTGAGGGTGATTTCCTGGCTGTGAGCCGTTTCTTCGAGGCCCGGCGAGAGCTTGATGGTGCCTTCCTCCCGTTCGCAAGTCTCCGCCGCCCCGGATTTCGCGGGTGAGCTGCTTGCTTCGATCGGCGCGCTCCCTTCGCTGGTGCCTTCGTCGTCGCTGCTGCTCACCGTGATCGCGTAGGTGGTGTGGGGTTCCAGCGGCCCGATCCGCGCGCTGCTCGCCGGGCCGCTCACCGTGGCGCTCAACACCGCAGCGTTCGACCCCACCGGCGTGGCCGTAACGGTGGATGAGGTGATCAGCGCCGCCGTTTCGCCCGCCGGCGTCCAGGACACCTGGAACTCGAGCGTGGGCGGCTGCTCTTCGACGGTTTCGATCGACAGCAGTTCCGCGCTCACCCCCGTGGGCGCCCCCGGCGCCACCAGCGGCGGGGAGGTGGTTTCCAGGAACGCCGCCGTGCCCACGTTGTAGATGCGATCCCCATAGCCGTCTTCTTCGGAGAAGCTCGTGCTGATGCCTTCCGCCGCCCCTTCCAGCCGGCTGAACTCCCGAGTGTTCCCGAACCAGTCCCACACCACGCTCGCCCACGCGGAGTAGGTGGTCGTTTTGTAGCCCCCGCCCCGGCCGCTGCCCCCGCACCTGGTCTGCATGTACACGTCTCCCGTGGGGCGCCCCGACGCGTGAAAGCCCGTGGCGTACACCTGCTCCTGGATGCCCCCGCAGGAGTGCCCCAACAGCGAGAACGCCGCCCCCTGGCTCAACACCAGCTGCGTCGTGCTGGATGCCTCCGCGCTCTCCCCCATGCCCGGCGCGCTCAACGCCGCGAGCACGCCAACCACCAAGCTCGAAACCGCCACCTTTCGGCCCATGCTCTCTGTCCCCCTGGGATCGCCCCTGTCGGATGTGCCAATCAAATGCCCGGCCCTACCCTGGACATCCGAGAACGCAAGGTATCACGCCCCACGAGACCTTCCATGAGAAGGCTCTCAGCCGCGCGGGTCCCGCCACATGGCCCACATGCGCGGCCCTCGCGGCAGCTTGATCTCTCCCGTCACCCGAAAGCCGTGCCGGGCGTAGAAGCGGATGTTGCGCTCCTTGGAGGACTCCAGATAGGCGGCCACACCGTCGCCGTCGCACTGCTCCAGCACCGGCGCCAGCACCGCCGAGCCCAGGCCGCGACCCTGGCGGGAGGGGTCGGTGCCGAGCACCGCCAGATACCAGTGCGGGGGCTCCACCGGATGGCGGCGCTCCACCCCCATCAACCCCATCGTGGCCAGCGGCAAACGCGCCAGCAGCCGTGGCCGCGCCACGGCGCGCGCGATCTGCAGGTCCTCTCGCGGCGTGCTCCTCCAGCGCTTGGGCGGCGCCCACAGGGCCGCGCAGGAGAGCTCCTCGTCGGTCCAGATCTCCTCGTGAGCAAACAGCTGGCGCAGCCTTGTGCCGTGAAATCCCTCCAGCACCCCCATGCGCAACCGCTCGGGCGGGCAGGACCAGCACGCCACCGGATCGTCCATGAAGGACCTCGCCAGCATCTTCGCGAGCGCTCCCAGCTCCTCCCGGCGGGCTCGGCGCATGGGTGTGGGCGACATCGGCGTGGCTGCTCTCACATCGTCATTCTCCGCCCGGCCTCAGCCGGCCGCCGAGCTGCGCTCGCCGCCCGCCGCGCTGACGGGCGCCTCGCCCCAGAGCTGCTCCAGGCGGTAGTACTCGCGGGTGGCGGGCGTGAAGATGTGCACCACCACGTCCAGATAGTCCATCAGGATCCAATCTCCCCTGCCGAGCCCCTCCACCCGCCGTGGCGTCACCCCGTGCTCGCGCTTGCACCCCTCCAGGATCCCGTCGTGGATGGCCTTGGTCTGACGCTCGGTGTTACCCGAGCAGATCACGAACCAGTCCGTGTAGCCCACCACCCCTCGCAGGTCGAGCTCCACCACCTCCACGGCCTTCTTCTCGTCGGCGTACCGCGCGATCTCGCCCACCAGCTCCCGCGGGCTCATCTCGCGCCCTCCACCGCGGAGGTCCGCGCGGGAGCCCGGTAGAGGTCGTGCTCGGCGATGTACCCCGCCACCGCCTCCCCCACCAGCTCCTCCACCGCAAGCCCCTC
>DATJVV010000331.1:0-2353 GCA_035501635.1 Solirubrobacteraceae bacterium
CGACAGGAAGTCCTCGCCCGTCCCGTTCGCCGGGCCCTCCCGCTCGCCCGCCCGCCCGGGACCAGCCATCGCTTCGCCCAGCCCCTCCCACAGCCGCCCGCCGCTGTGCGCCACCATCGTCAAACCCGCTCCGCACCGGTAACCCACCACGTGCCCCACACAGCCCCCCAGCGTGATCAGCTCACGCCCCAGCCCCGGCTCCTCTCCCCGGCGGGCGTCGAAGCGCCGGGCCGCCCGCCCTCGCAACCACGCGGTGCGCGCCAGCGCCCGCAGCCGCGCGTCGTCGCCGCTGCGCACGTGCTCCACCACCGCCCCTCCCACGTACAGCACCTTCGCCTCCGGCCGTCCCGCCCGCAAACGCTCCTGCCACTCCTGCTCGTCCCCCCCGTCCACGAGGCTCACGTCGAACGGCCCCACCCGCGCCAGCGCCTCCCGCCGGATCGCCATGTTCGCTCCCCACCCGTACTCCGTCTCGATGTCCCCCTCCCCGAGCTCCAGCGTGGTGATCGGCGGCCTCTCCCTGCCGCAGCTCCTCGGCGCCGGCCCCTCCAGGCACGCCCGGATGCGCCCCGCGAACACCTCCACCTCGGGATGCTCCTCCGCGGCCCGCACCAGCGCCTGAAGCCATCCCGGCGCCGCCCTCACGTCGTCGTCCACGAACACCACCAGCTCGCCCTTCGCCGCCTCCACTCCCGTGTTCCGCGCCACGTTCAGCCCCCGGTGCTCTCCGTGGGCCTCCCATCGGGCGCCGAACCGCCGCGCCAGCGCTCCCGTCTCCCCGCCGGGTCCCCCGTCGTCCACCACGATCGTCTCCGCCCCCACCGCCCGCGCCTGGGGCGCGATCGAGGCGAGCGCACTCTTCAGGTAGTCCGGCCGATCGCGCGTGGGGATCACGATCGATGCCGCTATCGCCGCTCGCTCTCTCATCGCGGCTTGAGTCTAGGCGCGCGGGCGCCTAGGTTTGCGCGCGGATGATCCTGTTCCTGCACAACCGCTACCGCACCACCGGCGGCGAGGAGCGCACCGTCGCCGACCTCCGCTGGCTCGTGCGCGAGCACCTGCACGAGCACGCCGAGCTGCTCCAGCGCGACTCCGCCGCCCTGTCACGCTCCCGCGCCGCCGCCGGCCTGCTCCGCGGCGGCCTGCAGCCCGCCGACGTCGCCAGCGCCGTGCGCCTCGGCGGCGCCCGCGTCGTGCACGCCCACAACCTCCATCCCGCCTTCGGCTACCGCGCCCTCGCCGCCGCCCGCGCCGCCGGCGCCCGGGTGGTCCTCCACCTGCATCAGTATCGCCTCGTCTGCGCCGTCGGCGTCTGCTTCACCCGCGGCCAGGAGTGCACCCGCTGCCATGCTCGCAACACCCTCCCGGGCCTCCGTCTGAACTGCCGCGCCAATCTTCCCGAGGCCACCGCCTACGCCGCCGCCCTCTCGCTCTGGCAGCGCCGCCTCGTGGCCCAGGCCCACGCCGTCGTCGTGCCCAGCGCCTTCGCCGCCCAGCGCCTGCGCCAGCTCGGCGCCCCCCTGCCGTGGGACCGTCTCCACGTGCTCCCCCCGCCCCTGCCCGCCCTCGACCGCCCCGCCCCGCCCGCCTGGGCCCCCGCCCTGGGAGCGGGCAGCCCTCCCGCGGCCGGCGCCCCCCACGCCCTGCTCGTGGGTCGCCTCGCTCCAGAGAAGGGCGTGGACGTGGCCATCGCCGCCTGCCGCCTCGCCCGCCTGCCCCTGCTCATCGCCGGCGACGGTCCCGAGCGCGCCTCCCTTGAGCGCCTCGCCGCGCACCCGGGCGTGCGCTTCCTCGGCCGCGTGCACGACGCCGAGCTCGCCCGCCTGCGCGCCGGCGCGAGCATCGCCCTCGTACCCTCCCGCTCGGCCGAGACCTTCGCCATCGCCGCCGCCGAGGCCATGGCCGCCGGCCTGCCCGTGGCCGGCAGCCGCGTGGGAGCCCTCCCGGAGCTGCTCGACCCCGATGCCCTCGCGCCCCCCGGCGACCCCCCGGCTTTGGCCGAGGCGATCGCCCGCGTGCTCGCCGACCCCACCGCCCCCCGCCGCGCCCTGCAGCGGGTGCGCGAGATCTGCGCGCCGGAGCTCGTGGCCCGGCGCCTGCGCGCCATCTACGACGCCGCCGCCCACGCCTGACCGGGCCCGCCGCGGAGTCCCTAAGCTCCGCCCGTGTCCTTCGCGAGCGCCGAGCGCCCGAGCGCCCTCATCACGGGCATCACCGGACAGGACGGCTCCTTCCTCGCCGACCTCCTGCTGGAGAGGGGCTACCGGGTGGTGGGCATTGTCCGCGGAGCCGCCGAGGCGCCGCTGGGCTGCGCCGAGCACCTGCGCGCCAACATCGAGCTCCTGCACGGCGA
>DATJVV010000332.1:0-2068 GCA_035501635.1 Solirubrobacteraceae bacterium
CCAGGAGCTCGCCCTGGGCCACCCCGAGCGGATTCGCACGCTCACCCTCGGCTGCACCTACTGCGGCGGCGAGGGCTCGGCGCTGGCCTCCCAGGAGGTCATGAGCAAGCTCGCGGAGGCGATGATGTCGGGCGATCGCCGGCGCGCAATTCGCGCCGCGTGGGAGGCGAACGTCTCGCCCGCCTACGCCGCCGACGCCGACGCATACGCCAGCTTCCTGAAGATGGGCCTGGAGGGCGGGGTGGCCGTCGAGGTGATCATGGCCCAGATGCAGGCCATCACGGGGCACGACACGTCGGCCCGCCTGCCCGACCTGCGCACGCCCACCCAGGTCATCCACGGCACGGTCGACCAGATGCTCCCGGTCCAGAACGGCCACATGATCGCCGGTCTCATCCCGGACTGCGACCTGCACATCTTCGATGACGTGGGCCACCTCTTCTTCTGGGAGCGCGCCGAGCGCTCCGCCGAGCTCCTGCGCGAGCACGCCGCCGTACATGCCTGACCCCGTCGGGTCCCCCGGCGAGCTCACCATCTCCACAACCGACGGCGTCCTGCTGGCCGGCGAGCAGGTGGGCGAGGGCATGCCGGTGGTGCTGCTGCACGGTCTCACCGCCACCCGGCGCTACGTCGTGATGGGCTCGCGCCTGCTGGAGCGCTCGGGCTTTCGCGTGATCTCCTACGACGCCCGCGCACACGGCCGCTCGAGCCCCGCGCCCGATCCGCGCGCCTACACCTACGAGCGCCTCGCCGGCGACCTCCTCACGGTCCTCGACACGCTCAACGTGAAGCGGGCCGTGCTCGCCGGCGCCTCGATGGGCGCTCACACGATCGTTCGCTTCGCCCTGGACCATCCCGAGCGCGTCGTCGCCGCCGCCCTCATCACCCCCGCTTACGACCCCGACGTCGACCTCTGCGATCCGGCCGCGACGGCATCCTGGGACGCGCTCGCCCGCGGCCTGCGCGAGGGGGGCGTGGAGGGCTTTCTCGCCGCCTACGACCTCGACGCTCTGCCACCTCGCTGGCAGGACACCGTGGCGCGCGTCTTGAGCCAGCGCCTCAGCGCCCACGTCCACCCGCTCGCGCTGGCCGACGCCCTCGAAGCCGTGCCCCGCTCGCGTGCCTTCGAGCGCTGGGAGGACCTTGCCCGCATCGAGGCTCCGGTGCTGGTGATCGCCAGCCGCGACGAGGCCGACCCCGGCCACCCCCTTGCCGTGGCCGAACGCTATGCCCGGGCGATTCCCGGTGCGCGCCTGGAGGTGGAGCCCCCGGAGGAGCCACCCCGCTCGCCCATCGCCTGGCAGGGCGGTCAGATCTCGCGCCTGATCGCCGCGCTTGCCTGTCCGTGATAACGATGGACCGGAGCCCGTCGCTTAGGCGAGCGCCGCGCCCTCCGGCGCGAAGCCCGCGCCGCGCACCAGCCCCGCGTAGCGCCCGCCCCGCTGAAGCAGCTCCTCGTGGGCGCCCCGCTCCACGATCCTGCCCCCGTCCAGCACGAGGATCTGATCGGCGTCGCGAATCGTGGAGAGGCGGTGGGCGATCGCGATCGTCGTCCGCCCCCGGCTGAGCTCGTCCAGGGCCTGCTGCACCGCCCGCTCGGTCTCCGTGTCAAGAGCGGAGGTCGCCTCGTCGAGCAGCAGCACCGGCGGATTTCGCAGGATCGTGCGCGCGATCGCGATCCGCTGCTTCTCGCCCCCCGAGAACCTGTAACCCCGCTCGCCCACCGGCGTGTCGTAGCCCTCGGGCAGCGAGGAGATCAGCTCGTGGATCTGGGCCGCCCGCGCCGCCTCTTCGATCTCCTCGTCGCCGGCCTCCGGACAGGCGAAGCGCAGGTTCTCACGGATCGAAGCGTGAAACAGGTAGGTCTCCTGAGACACCAGCCCCACGGTGCGCGCCAGCGAGTCCAGTGTCACCTCCCGCACGTCCACCCCGTCGATCGCCACCGTACCTCGCTGGGGCTCGTAGAGCCGCGCCACCAGGTAGGCCAGCGTGGTCTTGCCCGCTCCCGTCTCGCCCACCAGCGCCGTGCGCGTGCCCGCCGGGATCTCCGCGTCGATCGCCTGCAGCG
>DATJVV010000333.1:0-6471 GCA_035501635.1 Solirubrobacteraceae bacterium
CGAACCCGAGCCCGAGCCGCAGCCCGAGCCCGAGCCCGAACCCGAGCCCGAGCCGGAGGCGGAACCTGAGCCTGAGCCCGAGCCCGAACCTGTTGTGCTCATGAGCACAAGCGCGCTCGAGTCCGAGCCCGAGCCGGAGGCGGAACCCGAGCCCGAACCTGAGCCCGAACCCGAGCCCGAACCCGAACCCGAACCCGAACCCGAACCCGAACCCGAACCCGAACCCGAACCCGAACCTGTTGTGCTCATGAGCACAAGCGAACTCGAGGCCGAGCCCGAGCCGGAGGCGGAACCCGAGCCCGAGCCCGAACCCGAACCCGAACCTGCTGTGCTCATGAGCACAAGCGAGCCGGAGCCCGAGCCCGAGGCGTGGCCCGAGGCAGAGCGTGAGCCAGCGCGCGAGCCGGAGGCCTGGCCGGAGCCGGAGCCAGAGCCAGAGCCAGAGCCAGAGCGAGAGCCGGAGCCCGTCGCCGGCCCGGTGGCGGCTGTGCTCGGCGGGCCCGCCGAGCCGCCCGTCCCGGAGCCGGTGGCAGTCCAGGCCGCGGCTTCCGAGGGCCCGCGCAGGTGGAACCTCTGGGAGCTCGAGCGGCTCACGCGCGCCGTCGCCGGCGACGACCTCGTCCGCGACGAGGAACGCGCGTACCTGCTCGTGTACCTGCGCGACTTCGCGAGCCCCGACGGGCTGCTGCCGGACGACTTCGACCTGCTCGTGCGGGAGTCGTTCGGCGACCTGATCGCCGCACCGTCCGGGGTGTGACCGGAACCCTCACGCAGCGGCTGGTCGCGCTCGCCGCGATCGCCCTGCTCGTCGGCGCGGCCGCGCTCGCGATCCTCGGGCACCGCGGCGTCTCCGCCGGCGGGCCACGCCCGGTGCAGTGGTACTCCGCGCTCGTGGCGCCGTACCGGCCTCCCGCCCGCACGTCCTGCGGGCTGAGGACGAACCGGCGCACCCTCGGCATCGCCCATCCCGTCCTCGCGTGCGGGGCGAAGCTCTTCGTCTCCTACGGCGCCAAAGAGGTGCTGACGCAGGTGATCGACCGGGGCCCGCAGCTCCCGGGGCGCGAGTTCGACGTCACGACCGCGCTCGCGAGGCGGCTCGGCCTCCGCGGCACCCGGCGCGTCCGCTGGGCCTTCGCGCGCTGAGAGGCCGTCGAGCGACTACAGTGAGAGCCCTGACCCCGTTCGCGGGCACTGCGCTCTCAATGTAGAACCAACACCTACATCAAGGGAGCCTGTGTCCGGATACGTGCAAGAGCCTTGCGCCAGGCCGGCAGGGCACCCACCTGGCTAGCCAGGTTCACATGATCGTGGTGTCCGCGGCGGGGTCGGGCTACGAGATGATCGAGGCCTTCGGAGATGCATCCCGCAACGGCGACTGGGCGTCGGTGCGCCTCCGCATCGACGGCGACCTCGGCCGGATCCTCGATGCCGACGCGGAAGGGCTCGACCGGCCGCTCGCGGGCCTGACGCTGCTCGAGGCGGCCGCGGTCGGCGGCGACACCCTCGCGGCCGATGCGCTGGCGAACGCGCTCGGCCCCGTGATCCGTGCCCGCCCCGACCCGGGCCGCGTCGCCGTCGCGATGAGCGGCGGGGTGGACAGCGCCGTCGCCCTCCTGCGCGCAGGGCCGGGCGCCGTCGGGGTGACGCTGCGCCTGTGGCTCGACCCGCAGGGGCCGGGCTCGGAGCGCGTCTGCTGCTCGCCCGCGGCCGTGATCGCGGCGCGGCAGACCTGCCACGCCCTGGGGCTGCCGCACGTGACGCTCGACCTCCGCGAGGAGTTCCGGCGCACGGTCGTGGCGCCGTTCATCGCCGGCTATGCCCGCGGCCAGACCCCGAACCCGTGCACGCGCTGCAACGGCACGTTCCGCTTCGCCGAGCTGCTCGCCTTCACGCGCCGGATCGGCGCCTCGAAGCTCGCCACGGGGCACTACGCCCGCGTCGTCTCCCACCGCGGCCGCGTCCTGCTCGCACGGGGCGCGTCGCGTGAGAAGGACCAGTCGTACATGCTCGCCGCCCTCGACCCTGCGCGGCTCGAGCGCGTCTGGTTCCCGCTCGGCGGGCAGGGCAAGGAGGAGACCCGCGCCGAGGCGGCGCGGGCCGGGCTCGCCGTCGCCTCCCGTTCGGAGAGCCAGGAGGCCTGCTTCCTGGCCGGAGGCGACTACCGCGAGTTCCTCGAGCGGCACGGTGCCGAGCCGCGCCCGGGCGCGATCGTGGACGAGGAGGGCAACGAGCTCGGCCGCCACGACGGCACCTGGCGCTTCACGCCCGGGCAGCGCAAGGGCGTCGGCATCGCGGCCGGCAAGCCGCTGTACGTGCTGAGGACGGAGCCGCGTGCCGGCGCGGTCGTCGTCGGCCCGCACGAGGCGCTCGCGCGGCGGCGCGTCTCGGCCCGCGGCCGGCTCCACGTGCCCGTCGAGCGGGCCGAGGCGAAGCTCCGCCACCGCTCGCCCGGAGTCCCGGCGCGCGTGCTCCAGCGGGCTCGCGGCTTCCGCCTCGAGCTCGAGGAGCCCGCGTACGGCGTGGCCGCCGGGCAGGCCGCAGTTCTCTACGAGGACGACGCCGTGGTCGGCTACGGCGTGGTCAGCTCCGCCCGGGACGCATAGAATCCGGACGCGATGCTGGCGGTGACCTTTACCTGGG
This sequence comes from Solirubrobacteraceae bacterium, assembly GCA_035501635.1. GTDB lineage: Bacteria > Actinomycetota > Thermoleophilia > Solirubrobacterales > Solirubrobacteraceae > Palsa-744. Next base: position 2,641 of record DATJVV010000333.1, read on the forward strand.
GCGACCTCGCCTACCTCGCGCTCAGCATCTTCCTCCTCGCGCTCGGGATCGCAGGCGCCTACGCGCTCTGGCGGCTCGGCGGCACGTTCCAGCGGCTCTCGTCGCTGATCGCCGGCACGGAGCGGGAGGTCCTGCCGGTCGTCGAGAAGGTCGGCGGCACCGTCGACCGCGTCAACGATGAGCTCGACAAGGTCGGCGTGATGACCGACAGCGCCGTCGACGCGGTGGACAGCGCGGACACGGCCGTGCGGGCCGTGAGCTGGGCGATCACGAAGCCGGTGGAGAAGGTGTCCGGGATCGTGACGGGCCTGAGCTACGGCGCCTCGACGCTCGCGAAGCAGCGCGACTGGCGCAGCGCGGTGCAGGCCGGCAGGGAAGCCGCAGCCAGGCGGGAGGAGGAGCTGGAAGGGGAGCTCCACCGCAGTGCGTCGGCGCCGCCGGCGCCCGCGCCGGAGCCGCAGCCCGAGCCCGACCTGTAGCGACCCGCGCCGTCCCTACAATTCGCGCGATGCGCACGTCAGCCGAGCTTCGGGAGGGCTACCTCTCGTTCTTCGAGGAGAAGGGCCACCTCCGCCGCCCCTCTGCCTCGCTGATCCCGCCCGCAGGCGACCACTCGACCCTGCTCACGAGCGCCGGGATGCAGCCGCAGATGCCGTTCTTCCTCGGCCTCGAGCCGCCGCCCGCCCCGACGACGACGACCTCGCAGAAGGTCTTCCGCACCCCCGACATCGACGTGGTGGGGCTCGACACCTACCACCTCACCTTCTTCGAGATGCTCGGCAACTTCTCGATCGGCGCCTACTTCAAGCAGGAGGCCATCGCCTTCGCCTGGGAGCTCTCGCTGCAGGCCTTCGGCTTCTCCCCCGAGGATATCTGGGTGACGGTGTTCGCCGGCGACGAGGATCTCGACCTCGGCCCCGACGAGGAGGCCATCGAGCTGTGGCGGGCCGTGGGGGTGCCCCGCGAGCGCGTCGTCCCCTGCCCCCGCTCGGAGAACTTCTGGGAAGCCGGCTCCGTGGGGCCCAGCGGGCCCTGCTCGGAGCTCTACATCGACCGCGGCCCGCGCTTCGGCTCCCCCGAGGACCTCCCCGGCGGCGAGAACGAGCGCTTCCTGGAGTACTGGAACCTCGTGTTCATGCAGTACGACCAGGATCCTCACGACCATCTCGCGCCGCTGCCCACCCGCAACATCGACACCGGCCTCGGCCTCAACCGCATGGCCGCCATCCTCCAGGGGCAGGACTCGGTGTTCGACACCGACCAGTTCCGGCCGCTGATCGACCTCGGCCGCGAGCTCGCCGGCGGGGGAGAGCCGGGCGGGGGAGAGCCGGGCGGAGGCGAGCCGGGCGGGGGAGGTGCAGCCGGGGGAGGGGGGACCGCCGCGCCCGCCGGGGCGCCCGCCGATGACGAGCGCGCCCTGCGCATCCTCGCCGACCACACCCGCGGCATGTCCTTCCTGATCGCCGACGGGGTGGTGCCCTCCAACGAGGATCGCGGCTACGTGCTGCGCCGCCTCGCCCGCCGCGCGATCGTGCAGGCGCGCCGCCTGGGCATGGCGCCGGGCTTTCTCGTGCGCTACGCCGCGGTGGTGCGCGAGCTGATGGCCTCCGCCTACCCGGAGCTGCACGAGCAGCGCGAGGCGATCGAGCGCTGGCTCGCCGCCGAGGAGGAGGGCTTCGGGCACACCCTGCAGCAGGGCACCAGGCTGCTGGGCGAGCTGATCGAGCGCGCCCGCGCCGAGGATCGCCGCACGATCGCCGCCGCCGACGCCTTCGCCCTGCACGACACCTACGGCTTCCCCTTCGACCTCACCCGCGAGCTGCTCGCCGAGCGGGAGCTCGCCGTGGACGAGCCCGCCGAGTTCGAGCGCCTGATGGACGCCCAGCGCGCGCGCGCGCGCGCCGCCGCGGGCGCCGCGGGGGAGGCCGGGGACGCCGCCGAGCCCCGCCGGCTCGCCGCCGGGCTGATCGCGCAGGCCGGCTCGACCACCCGCTTCACCGGCTATGAGACGGAGCTGCAGCCCACCACCGTGGCGGCGGTGATCGAGCGCGACGGCACGATGCTGCTGAAGCTCGCCGAATCCCCCTTCTACGCCGCCGGTGGCGGCCAGGTCTCGGACGCCGGCACGATCGAATGCTCCGGCGGGGACTGCCTGGCGCGCGTCACCGACGTCTTTCGCGTGGGCGACGATCAGGCGCTCGCGGTGGTGCTCGAGCGCGGGCGGCTGCGCGAGCGCGAGCCGGTGCTTGCCCGCGTGGAGCACGCCGCCCGGCGCGCCACCGAGCGCAACCACACCGCCACCCACCTGCTGCACGCCGCCCTGCGCGAGCGCCTGGGCTCCCACGTGCGCCAGGCCGGCTCCTACGTGGGCCCGGACAAGCTGCGCTTCGACTTCACCCACGCGGGCGCCCTCAGCGAGCAGGAGCTGCGCGACGTCGAGGACGCCGTCAACGCGCGCATCGCCACCGGCGAGCCCGTGCGCGCGCTCTCCACCACCCTGGAGGAGGCCCGGCGCCTGGGCGCGATGGCGCTGTTCGGCGAGAAGTACGGCGAGGTGGTGCGCATGGTGCAGATCGGCGACGGCTCTTACTCGCGCGAGCTCTGCGGCGGCACCCACGTGCGCGATACCGCCGAGATCGGCCCGTTCGTGATCGTCAGGGAGACCTCCTCCGCCGCCAACGTGCGCCGCGTGGAAGCCCTCACCGGCGGGCCCGCCACCGAGCTGCTGCGCTCGCGCGAGCGCGCCCTGCGCGAGATCGAGACGGCCGCCCGCGCTCCGGCCGCGCGAGTGCCCGAGCTGCTGCGCCAGGCCGGCGCGGGCAAGGCCGCCAAGAACGGGTACGCAGGCGCCGAGGTGGACCTGTCCGCGCTGCTCGCCCAGGCGGGCGAGGTGGCGGGAGCGCCCGTGCTCGCCGCCCCCGTGGCCGTGCAGGACGCCAAGGGACTGCTGGAGGTGATGGACCGCCTGCGCGGGCGGCTCCCCGGCGCCGCCGTGGTGCTCGGCGCGGCCGTGGACGGGCGCGTGCACCTGCTCGTGGGCGTGGACCCCGCGCTCGTGCGGCGCGGCCTGCGGGCCGGGGAGATCGTCAAGGCCGCCGCCGCGGTGGTGGGCGGCGGGGGAGGGGGGCGCGACACGCTCGCCCAGGCCGGCGGCCGGGACCCCGAGAAGCTCGGGCAGGCGCTCGCCACCGCCCGCGAGCTGATCGAGCGGACCCTCGCCTGCTGATGCGCGTGCTCGCGCTGGACTACGGCGAGGCGCGCTGCGGCTGCGCGCTGAGCGATCCCAGCGGCACGATCGTCACGCCGATCGAGGCGATCCCCCGGGTGGACACCCGCCGCGGGATGGCGGCGCTGGAGGCCCTGATCGAGGAGCGCGAGGTGGAGCGCATCGTGGTGGGCCTGCCGGTGTCCCTGCGCGGGGGCGACACCGCGCAGACGCTCGCCTGTCGCGCCTTCGCCCGGCGCCTGGCCGCGCGCCTGGGCCAGCGCACGCCGGTGGAGCTCCACGACGAGCGCTTCACCACCCGCATCGCCCGCGAGGAGCGGGGCACCTTCCGCGCGGGTCTTGACTCGCGCGCCGCCGCCCACCTGCTCGAGAGCTGGCTGCAGGCCCGGGCCGCCAGGCAGAGCGCGAGCAGTGACGCCTGAGCACGCCCGCCGGCGCCTGGCCTGGGGCCTCGGGCTGCTGCTCGCCGTGCTGGTGGTTTGGTTCGCGATCGGCCGCCTGGTGAGCTCGCACGGCGCCAAGCCCGCGGCTGCGCCCGTCCTGGCGCGCGTGCTCGTGCCCGAGGGCGAGACCCGCCGCCAGATCGCCCTGCGCGCCCGCGCGGC
>DATJVV010000334.1:0-2182 GCA_035501635.1 Solirubrobacteraceae bacterium
GCCTGGACTACGAGGAGGAGCTGCTGGCGCGGCTGGACTGGGTGGTGGCGAGCGTGCACACCTCCTTCGGGATGTCGGCGGAGGCGATGACCAGGCGGGTGATAGCCGCCATCGAGCATCCCCTGGTGGACGCCCTGGGACACCCCACGGGGCGGCTGATCGAACGGAGGGGCCCCTACGAGCTGGATCTGGAGGCGGTGTTCGGGGCGGCGGCCGCCACGGGGACGCTGCTGGAGATCAACGGCAACCCCCGCCGGCGGGACCTCTCGGAGACGAACGCGCGGGCGGCGGTGGGGGCGGGGGCGACGCTGGTGATCGACTCCGACGCGCACCGGGTGAGCACCCTGGAGAACATGCGCTGGGGCGTGGCGAGCGCCAGGCGGGGCTGGGTGAGGCGGGAGGACGTGGCGAACACGCTGCCGTGGGAGCGGCTGCGGGCGCTGCGCAAACGCAATCGAGGGTGAGCCGGCAGCGGGCGTCAGTCCGGGGGCAGGAGCGCCGGCAGGAGCTGCTCGGCGACCAGGCGATCGCAGGCCTGGCGGCTGAAGCGGGCCATGGCGGCGGCGATGGCGGGTGTGGGACCCCCCTCTCCCCCACCCTCGCCCTCTGCCGCGTTTCCGCCCTTGGCCGGTCCCGTGCCCGTGGCCGAAGGCGCGGACTCGCGGAGCGCCACGCGAAGGGCCGCGGAGAGGTCCTCGGAGACCAGGCGGGGGTCCAGGGAGCGGAGGATGGGCAGGGCGGCATAGGGGCCGGGGGCGGGGGTGGTGGCGAGCAGGCAGCCGTCGGCTAGGGCCTCGAGCTGGGCGAGGCCGTAGTCCTCGCGGCGGGGGGCGGTGACGAACACACGGGTGCGGCGCAGCAGGGCGCGGTACTCCTTCGGGGGCAGGATGCCGGTGAGGCGGACGCCGTCGCGGGCCTCGGAGGGGATGGGGATGGAGGCGGCGGCGAGCTCCGAGGGGGTGGTGCCGGCGACGTAGAGGAGCTCTCCGGGCGCGCGCACGGCGGCCCAGGCGGAGAGCACCCGGTCGAGGCCCTTCTTGCGGGGGTTGGCGGCGTAGGTGAGGGCGGGGATGTCGCGGACGGCGGGCGGGGAGTGGGGCGGGGCGGAGGGGTCCACGGGGACGGGAAGGACGAACGAAAGCGGGAGCCCGCGCGCGCGCGCGCCCCCACGCGTGCGCGCGCGCGCAGGCCCCCCAAAAAGAGAACCATCCCCCAAGCCCCCGGCGAGCCCGGAGGACTCCCCCGGCGAGCGCTCGCTCCAGGGAAGCAGCAGAGAGGCCTGGCGCAGGCGGCGGCGCTCGAGGGGTCGCTGCCAGAGGCCGTGGCGGCCGGGACGGTTGGCGGCGGCGAGGGCGTCGAAGCGGATGGCGCCGGGGCGGGGCCATAGGAGGGCGGCGGTGGTGGTGGAGTAGAGGATGGCGCGGGGGGCGCAGGCGGCGAGAGCGCGCTGGGCGGCGCGGCGGGCGGCGAGAGCCCAGGCGAGGTCGGTGAGGGCGAAGGTGGGGTGGGTGCGGGAGGGCGGGAGGGCGCTGGCGAGGGCGGCGGTGGCGCCGGCGCGGCGCAGGGAGGCGAGGAGCTCGGCGTCGGCGTGGCGGAGGCCGGGGGTGGAGGCGAGGGAGACGAGGAGAACGTCACAGGCGCCGGAGGAGGACGCGGCGAGGGGCACGGCGGGGGGCGCGGGAGAGGTCATCGGAAGCGGGGAGGCTCGGGAGATGGCGCCGTCAGGAGGTGGCCGTCAGGAGATGGCGCCGTTGGTGGTCTCGGGACGCATGGCCTTGTAGCCGGGGAGGCGATCGAGGGCGATGGGGCGCAGGGGTGAGGTGCGGCGGACGTAGAAGGCGACGCCGTCGCGCTCCTCGATGGCGGTGACGGCGGCGTGCTGGCGGCGCCAGGCGAGGGCCCAGATGAGGGCGAAGCCGGTGGCGATGGCGGGGATCTGGGGGGCGAGGAAGGCGAGGCCGCCGGCGATGAGGGTGAAGGCGAGGAGGGGCCAGAGGCGATTGAGGAGGATGGCGGAGGGACGGTGCTCTGGCAGGACGGTGGAGGCGCGGGCGGTGGCGAGGAGGCGGGCGATTGGGGAGCTGGTGTCGGCGCGGCGGCCGAGGTAGGCGCCGATGAGGGCGGCGATGAGCCACCAGCCCACGGAGATGGCCACGAGGCGGGTCTGGGAGCTGGGAGCGAG
>DATJVV010000335.1:0-7413 GCA_035501635.1 Solirubrobacteraceae bacterium
AGGTGGAGCTCAACCACTACGAGTCCATACCCCATCTGCTCACCCCCGTTATCACCAGCCCCCGCATGGCCGCCAACGCGCTGGGCAACCTCGTGCGCGAGATGGAGCAGCGCTACGGCACCATGTCGCTGGCGCGCACCCGCAGCCTGGTGGAGCTCAACAAGGTCCGCGTGCGCCGCGGCGAGCAGCCCCTGCCCTACATCCTGTGCGTGATCGACGAGCTCGCGGACCTGATGATGGTGGCGCCCGCCGACGTGGAGGACTCGATCATCCGCCTGGCCCAGAAGGCCCGCGCCGTGGGCATCCACCTGGTGCTCGCCACCCAGAGCCCGCGCGTGGACGTGATCACCGGGATGATCAAGGCCAACGTGCCCTCCCGCATCGCCTTCGCGGTTTCCAGCCAGACCGACTCCCGGGTGATCCTCGACCAGAACGGCGCCGAGTCGCTGCTCGGCCAGGGGGACATGCTCTTCAGCCCGGTGGGCAGCTCGCGCCTGCAGCGCATCCAGGGCGCCTACATCGACGAGCGGCAGATCGAGCGCATCACCGACCTCTGGCGCCGCCAGGGCGAACCGGAGCTGCGCGAGGAGCTGCTGGAGGAGGTGGAGTCCGGCGAGTCCGAGGAGCAGGGCCCCGACGAGGGCGACCCCGACGAGGATCCCCTGCTGGCGGACGCGATCGCGCTGGTGGCCGAGATGGGCACCGCCTCCACCTCCATGCTCCAGCGCCGCCTGCGCCTGGGCTACACGCGGGCGGGACGCCTGATCGACATGCTCGAGCGCCGCGGCGTGATCTCCGGCTACGAAGGCTCAAAGCCCCGCCAGGTGCTGGTCAGCGAGGCCGACGTGCCGCGGGTGCTGGCCGCGCTCGGCGAGTCCAAGGCAGGCCCCGCCGAGACCGTGGATTCGATCATCTAGCCTAGGAGCCTCATGCCCGAGATCGGCGAGACGTTGCGCGAGGCGCGGATGCGCGCGCGCATCGACGTATCCGAGATCGAGGCCACCACCAAGATCCGCGCCAAGTACCTGCGGGCGCTGGAGAACGAAGAGTGGGACCTGCTGCCCGGGCCCACCTTCGTCAAGAGCTTCCTGCGCACCTACGGCGACGCGCTGGGCCTGGACGGCAAGGGACTGGTGGAGGAGTACCGCAAGTCCGCCGAACCGCCGAGCGAGCCGCTGGAGCCGATCGGCGCCGCCTCCCGGCAGGGCCGCAACCGGGGGGTCCGTCCCGATCGGGGCCCCTCGCGCGGCTATCTGGTGCTGGTGGGCGTGGTGGGCCTGATCGTGCTGCTGCTCATCGTCGGGCTGATATCCAAAGGCGGCTCCTCCAACAACCCCGCCACCACCGACTCCGCGGGCACCCGCGCTCACCACGAAGCCCACGCGAGCCGCCACGCCACGGGTGGCTCTTCGGGCGCGAGCTCGCGGCTGGTGAGCGTGGCGCTGCGGGCCACCGGCGCCGTATACGTGTGCCTGCTGGGCGAAGACGGCCGCAGGCTGGTGGACGGCAGGACCCTGCAGGCTGGCCAGCGCACCCCCACCTACACGGCCAAGCGCTTCGAGCTCACGCTCGGCAACAACTCGCTCACGCTGCTGATCGACGGCACTGCGCGGATGGTGCCCGCCAGCTCGGGCGCGATCGGCTATGTGATCACCAAGGCCGGCCGCCGCACGCTGCCGGCGGGCCATCTGCCCACGTGCGCGTGAACGGCGCCCGGGCCGCCATCCTCGTCACCGGCACCGAGGTCCTCAGCGGCCGGGTGCGCGACCGCAACGGCCCCTGGCTGGCCGAGCGCCTGCTGGAGCTCGGGGTGGAGCTCGCGCACGTCACGATCGTGGGCGACCGCCCCGCCGATCTGGAGGCGGCGCTGGAGTTCATGCGCGCGCAGGCCATCGATCTGGTGCTCACCAGCGGTGGCCTGGGTCCCACCGCCGACGACCTCACCACCGAGATCGTCGCCCGCTTCCAGGGCCGCGAGCTGGCCCTCGACGAGCGGCTGGAGCGGCGCATCGACGAGATCGTGCGCCCGCTGGCCGAGCGCTTTCCCAATCTCGACCGCGACGCCCTGGCCGCCGGCACCCGCAAGCAGGCCACCATCCCCGTGGGCGCCGAGGTGCTGGGGCCGGTGGGAACGGCGCCGGGCCTGGTGGTGACACCCGCTCAGAGCGCCGTGGGGCCGAGCGTCGCCGGGCGGAGCTCCGCCGGGCCCACGGTGGTGGTGCTGCCGGGCCCTCCCCGGGAGCTTCAGCCGATGTGGCGGGAAGCGCTCGCCAGCGAGGCCCTGCGGGCGGCCATCGCGGGCGCGAGGCGATACACCACGGGGACCCTGCGGCTGTTCGGCATTCCCGAGTCAGAGATCGCCGAGACCCTCCGGATGGGCGAAGCCCGGGGCCTGGACCTGGCGGCGCTTGAGATCACCACGTGCCTGAAACGGGGGGAGATCGAGATCGTCACCCGCTACGAGCCAGAGCAGGAGGACCTCTACCGGAGTTTCGCCGAGTTGATCGCCGCCCGTCACGTCGACACCCTCTTCTCGCGCGACGGCGCCACGGTGGACGAGCAGGTGGCCGCGCTGCTGCGGGAGCGCTCGCTGAGCGTGGCGGTGGCGGAGTCCTGCACCGGCGGCGAGCTCAGCGCGCGCCTCACCGCGCCCGCGGGCGCCTCGGAGTACGTGCGCGGCGGCGTGGTGGCCTACGCCAACGAGGTGAAGGTCGCCCAGGTGGGGGTGCCCGAGGATTCGATCCGGGTCCACGGCGCGGTCTCCGAGGAGGTCGCCCGGGCGCTCGCCCGGGGCGCACGCACACGCCTGGGCGCCGACGTGGGGGTGGGCGTGACGGGCATCGCGGGTCCCGGGGGCGGCAGCCCCGAGAAGCCGGTGGGGCTCGTGTGGCTCAGCGTGGCCGGCCCCGAGGGAGCCTCTCTCACCCGTTCGCTGACCCTGCCGGGGGGCCGCGCGGACGTGCGCGACAGAGCCACCACCGTAGCGCTTCACCTGATCCGCCGCCTGCTGCTGGGCGAGCGCGACGCCTGAGCGCCGCCGAGAGATGAGCCGCAGCGCCACCGCACGTCTGTTCATCGCGCTGGAGCTGCCCGCGCCGGTTTGCGAGCGGCTCGCCGACTGGGCTCGTGTGGCGTTGCGCGAGCTGGGCATGCGCGCCAGCGGCCCGGAATCGGTGCGGGTGCTGGACCCGGAGCTGCTTCACCTCACGCTGTGCTTCCTGGGGGAGCGCCCCCTGGCGGAGGTCCCGGATATCGGTGACGCTCTCGCCGGCGCTGGCGCCGGGGCCTCTGTGGGGAAGCTCGCGGTGGGCGGGCCGCTATGGCTGCCGCCGCGGCGCCCGCGAGCGCTGGCGGTGGAGATCCACGACGATGCTCACGGTGGGCTGCAGTCCCTGCACGGCGAGCTGCTGCGGGCGTTGGCCCGCGCCTGCGGCTTTCGCGAGGAGCACAAGCGACGCTTTCGCGCGCACGTCACCCTCGCGCGCCTGCGCGGGTCTCAGTCGCGCGGCTCGCACGTGCCGGGCGGTCCCCTGCCGCCAACCCCGGCGCTCACGTTCACGCCCGCCCGCCTGGTGCTGTACCGCTCGCGACTCTCGCCCGAGGGGGCGAGCTATGAGGCGCTCGTCCGGCCGGCCCTGTGAAGCGGTCATCCCGCTGGTCCCGGGGAAGGGCGCCGTGCGGGCAGGTGGCGGACACCGGCGTGCTTGCCCCACAGTAGCGGCATCTCGAAGCGGTCGGGGTCGGCGTGCTGCTCAGCCGGCTCGCGCGAGCAGTCGTTCGGCGCCCGCGAGGGTCTGGCTGGTGGCGCTGGATATCTCCACCCGCGTGAGCTCGCCCGGCGCGGCGAGGCCGTTGAAGTTGACGACCTTGTTGTGCCGGGTGCGCCCTCGCAGGCGCTCGGGATCGGTGCGCGAGGGCCCTTCCACGAGCACCTCCACGGTGCGCCCCACGAAGCGCTGGGCCCGGGCGAGCGCGTGGCGCTGTACGGCCTCAACGAGCGCCTCCATGCGCGCCACCTTCACCGGATGGGGCACGAGCCCCTCGCGCATCCGCTCGGCCTCGGTGCCCCGCCGGGGGGAGAAGAGGAAGGTGAAGGCGCCGTCGTAGGAGACCTCCTCCACCACCGCGAGGGTCTGCGCGAAGTCCTCCTCGCTCTCGCCGGGAAAGCCCACGATGATGTCGGTGGTGAGGGACACGTCGGGCACGCGCTCGCGGATCGACGCCACCCGCTCCAGGTAGCGCTCGCGGTCGTAGGTGCGGCGCATCGCCTTGAGGATCCTGCTGGAGCCCGACTGCAACGGCAGATGGATGTGCTCGCACACGCTCTGAAGCTCGGCGTGCGCGCGGATCACGTCCTCGCGCATGTCCTTGGGGTGGGGGCTGGTGTAGCGGATGCGCTCGATCCCCTCGATCGCGTCGAGCTCGCCCAGCAGCTGGGCGAACGTGGCCCGCTCCGGTCGCAGGTCCCGTCCATAGGAGTTGACGTTCTGGCCCAGCAGCGTGATCTCACACACGCCCTCCCGCGCCATCCGCGCGGCCTCCCCAAGCAGCTCGTGCAACGGCCGGGACACCTCGCGCCCGCGGGTGGAGGGCACGATGCAGTAGGAGCAGGCGCAGTTGCAGCCCACGCTGATCTGCAGCCAGCCCTGATGGGCACGCTCGCGGTGAGCGGGCAGATGGCCGGTGAAGCCCTCGAACTCGAAGTACCCCTGGGCCGAGAGCGAGTCGCTGGTGAGGAACTCCGCCAGCTTGTGCACCTGCCCGGGTCCGAAGGCGACGTCCACGAAGGGAAAGCGCTCGAACACCTCCTCCTTCACCGACTGGGCCCAGCAGCCGCCCACTCCGATCACCCGCTCGGGCCGTTCGCGCTTCAGGCGCTTGGCCTGGCCGAGATGGGCGATGAAGCGGCTGTCCGCGGACTCCCGGATCGAGCAGGTGTTGAAAAGGATCACGTCCGCCTGGTCGCGCTCGGACGCCTGCACGTATCCCAGCGACCCCAGCATGCCCTTCATGCGCTCGGAGTCGTGCTCGTTCATCTGACAGCCGAACGTCGTCAGGTGATAGCTCTTGGCGGCGGCTCCCTGGCTCATCGTCCGACAGGGTAACTCGCCTGGCATCTCCCGCCGGCGAGCCTCCTTCTCTTCATGCAGGCCAGCGCACGCCAGTGTGGCCGGCGTATCACCGGCCACACCCCTGCGACTCGTCAGGCGTCAGGCGGCCGCCACGGCCTGCGCGCGCCGAACGGGGGCCGGAGTCGGCTCTACCGCGCTCCTGTCGGGGCTCTTGTTCGCGCCCTTGTCCCGGTCGATCGGCGTGACGCTCTCGCTGCCGATGCCCAGCGCCGTGTGGATCTTGCGGGAGATCTCCCGCGCCACCGCCGGGTTGGCGTCCAGGTGGGCCTTCGCCGCGGCGCGCCCCTGGCCGAGGCGTTCCTCGCCGTAGGAGAAGAAGGCGCCGGACTTCGTGAGCACGTTGTGCTCGAGCCCGAGATCCAGCAGGCAGCCGGCGGTCGAGATGCCCTTGCCGAACTCGATGTCGAACTCCGCCTGGCGGAAGGGCGCGGCAACCTTGTTCTTGACGACCTTCACCCGCACCCGGTTGCCGACCGCCTCGGTGCCCTCCTTGAGTGTCTCTATCCGCCTGATGTCCAGACGCTGAGAGGCGTAGAACTTCAGCGCCCGCCCACCCGGCTGGGTCTCGGGCGAGCCGAACATCACGCCCACCTTTTCGCGGATCTGGTTGGTGAGGATGCACAGCGTCTGGGTGCGGTTGAGGTTGCCCGCGAGCTTGCGCATCGCCTTGGACATCATCCGCGCCTGCTCGCCCACGCTCGTGTCGTCCATCTGGCCCTCCAGCTCCTTGCGGGGCGTGAGCGCCGCCACGGAGTCGATCGCCACCACGTCCACGGCGCCCGAGCGCACGAGCATGTCCGCGATCTCCAGCCCCTGCTCGCCGTAGTCGGGCTGGGAGACCAGCAGCTCGTCGATGTCCACCCCGATCTCCTGCGCGTAGAGCGGGTCCATCGCGTGCTCGGCGTCGATGAAGGCGCACACCCCGCCCCGCTTCTGCGCTTCGGCGAGCACGTGATAGATGAGCGTGGTCTTGCCGGAGGACTCCGGGCCGAAGACCTCCACGATCCGCCCCCGCGGCACCCCGCCGATGCCGAGCGCGAGATCGAGCGAGAGCGCTCCCGTGGGGATCGCGTCCACGCGCACCTGCGCGCCCTCGTCGCCCATGCGCATGATCGTGCCTTTGCCGTACTCGCGCTCTATCTGCGTGAGCGCCCCCTTCAGGGCGGCGTCGCGGGCCTTGGCGGCCTTCTCCTTCTCGTCGATCACGGGCATGGTGGACTCCTCCGGTCGGGGATGGACGGCCAAAGCTAGCTGCCGCTCCGGACGGAACACCTGTTCGTGTGCGCCGCCACTCCGGCGGGCCTCTCGGAGATCTCTTCCGATTCGGGGGGCCCGCGCGCGTATGCGCGCGCCCGCGCGGGCCCCCGTTTTTGAAACGTTCTTTCACCCGAGCCGCCCTCGACACACGCGAAACCTGGCGCGTATGCGCTGGCGCCTCAGCGCTTGGTGGCGTTGCCCTCAGCGTTTGCCGACGTTGCCGGCGGCGAGCTCGGCGGCGATCTTCTCGGCGCCCATGCGCCGGCTGAGGGAGTTGGCGAGGCCGGGGGCGAGGCCGGCGAAGGCGGTGCCCACGCGCAGGGACAGGGGCGCGACGTCGACCTCGCCGCGATCGCGCTCCACGGCGTCCGCCACGGCCCGGGCGACGTCCTCGGGCGAGCGGGTGCGCACGCCGGGAGGAAGGGAGGCGCCGGAGTCGGCGAACAGGCCGGCGTCGCGGATGAAGCCGGGGAAGATCGAGGAGACGCCCACGCCGTTGCGGGCGAGGTCGGCGCGCAGGGCCGCGGCGAAGCCGCGCAGACCGAACTTGGTGGCGTTGTAGATGCAGGTCTGAGGGGTGGCGGCCTTGCTGTTGAGGGAGCCGATGAACACCAGATGGCCGCGGTGGCGGGCGATCATCGCCGGGGAGAGGGCGTGGGCGAGGGCGATGGGGGCGCGCAGGTTGACGTTCAGGGCGCGGTCGATCTGGGCCATCGTGAAGGAGTCCAGCCGGCCGGTGCCGGCGAGGGCGGCGTTGGCCACGAGGATGTCGACGTGGCCGGCCTCGCGCGCGAGGCGATCGACCTCGGCGGGATCGGTGAGGTCGGCGGCGATGGCGCTGGAGCCGGTGAGCTCGGCGACGAGCGGCTCGAGCAGCTCGGTGCGCCGGCCGGTGAGCACGAGCTCGGCGCCGCGAGCATGCAGAACGCGGGCGATGGCGTGGCCGATGCCGCCGGTGGCGCCCGTGAGGAGGACCCTGGAGCCTGCGATGCGCATCGAGCTGCGAGCCTACGGGAATGCGGAT
>DATJVV010000336.1:0-6178 GCA_035501635.1 Solirubrobacteraceae bacterium
TGCGCTGCAGGCGCCCCAGCTCGGTGACCGAGCAGAGCAGCCAGCACAGCTCGGCGTGCTCCTGCACGTCTCCCTGACGGAAGAGGATGCAGCGGTCCGGGTCAAGGCCCGCGGCGAGCAGAATCGCGGTGAGGTCGTAGACGCTGCGGCGCAGCTCCGCCGGGTCGTAGGCCACGGTGGTGGCGTGGAGGTCCACGATGCAGTACAGCGCCTCGCCGCGGTCCTGGCCCGATACGTACTGGGCGATGGCGCCGATGTAGTTGCCCAGATGCTTGGTGCCGGTGGGCTGGATGCCGGAGAAGATGCGCATGGCGCAGCGCAGGCTAGAGGACGAGCACGTCGTGGTGGCGTGCGCCGCCGAGACGAACGCTAGAGCGCCTGGCGGATCACCGGATGCTTGGCGGCCGCCACCTCGTCCAGGCGCCGCACGGGCGTGGTGTAGGGGGCGTTCCGGGCGATCTCCGGGCCCTCCAGGGCCGCCTCGCGCAGGATCTCGGCGACGGCCTGAGCAAACGCGTCGAGCGTCTCGCGGGTCTCGGTCTCGGTGGGCTCGACCATCAGGGCCTCATCAACGAGCAGCGGGAAGTACACGGTGGGGGGATGAAAGCCGAAGTCCAGCAGGCGCTTGGCGAGGTCGAGGGTCTTGAGCTTCAGCTCTCGCTTCATCGGGCCGCCGGAGAGCACGAACTCGTGCATGCACAGCTCCCCGTAGGCGAGCGGCAGCAGGTCCTCCACCCGCCGTCCCTCGCCCAGATCGGCCTGGCGCAGCCGGGCGAGCAGGTAGTTGGCGTTCAGCACCGCGTTCTCGGAGGCGTCCCGCAGGCCCTCGGCGCCCAGCGAGCGGATGTAGGCGTAGGCCCGCACGAAGCAGCCGTAGTTGCCGTGAAAGCCCCGCAGGCGCCCGATCGAGTGCGGGCGGTCGTGGTCGAGCTCGAAGGCGCCGTCCTCGCGTCGCGTCACCACGGGCACGGGCAGGAACGGGGCGATGCGCTCCGAGACCGCGATCGGCCCCGAGCCCGGCCCGCCGCCGCCGTGGGGCTGGGTGAAGGACTTGTGCAGGTTGAAGTGCACGATGTCAAAGCCCATGTCCCCCGGCCGCGAGAGGCCCATCACGGCGTTGAGGTTGGCGCCGTCGTAGTAGAGGGTGGCGCCCGCGTCGTGCACGATGGCGGCGATCTGCTCGATGTTGGGGTCGAAGATGCCGAGGGTGTTGGGGTTGGTGAGCATCAGGCAGGCCACCTCGCCGTCGGCCTTCGCGCGCAGGTCCTCGATGTCGATGCCCCCCTGGGCGTCGGTGGCGAGCTTGACCACCCGCAGGCCCGCCATGGTCACGGTGGCGGGGTTGGTGCCGTGGGCGGTGTCGGGGGTCAGCACCTTCATGCGCCGCTCCCCGCGGCTCTCGTGGTAGGCGCGCGTGAGCAGCACGCCCGCGAGCTCCCCGTGAGAGCCCGCGGAGGGCTGCAGGGAGACGTGGGGCAGGCCGGAGATCTCCGCGAGAGCGTTCTGCAGGTTCCACATCAGCTCGAGCGCCCCCTGCGCCCGCTCAGACTCCTGCAGGGGGTGGAGGCGCGCATGGCCCTCCAGCGCCGCCGCGCGCTCGTGCAGACGGGGGTTGTGCTTCATCGTGCAGGAGCCCAGCGGGTAGAAGCCGGAGTCCAGGTCGAAGTTCCGCTTGGAGATGGACACGTAGTGGCGCACGATCTCCGGCTCCGAGACCTCCGGCAGGCGGGGAGGATCGATGCGGCGCAGGTGCTCGGGCAGCAGCTGCGCGGGGTCCACCTCGGGGACGTCCATCTCCGGGCACACAAACGCCCGCCGGCCCGGAGCGCCCTGCTCGAAGATCGTCCTCGCCCGCTTTCGTTGCAGGGGCGTCTCGGCGGTCGCGCCGCCCCCGGAGGCCTGAGGGGAACTCATACGGCCACCGCCTCCCGCTCGGCGGCAACCGCCGCGCCCAGTGTTTGGGCGAGCCGGTCGATGTCCGCGCGGGTGCGCTGCTCGGTGATCGCCACCAGCAGCCCGCCCCTGTCCTCCTCCCGGCCGGTGAGCGCCTGGACGTCCACGCCCGGGTTCACAGCCGCTCGGGCGCAGCGGGCCTTCACCGCCGCCACATCGGCGTGGAGACGAACCGCGAGCTCCCGGACCGCCGGCTGGGTGTGGAGCGCATCGATGCCATCGATCGCCGTGAGGGTATCGCGCGCGTAGTGGGTGCGCGCGAGCAGCAGCTCGCCGAGCTCCACGATCCCCCGCCGGCCGAGCCACGCCAGATAGGCCACGCCCCCGAGCGCGTTCAGAGCCTGTGCGGTGCAGATGTTCGAGGTGGCCTTCTCCCGGCGGATGTGCTGCTCGCGGGTCTGCAGCGTGAGCACGAACCCCCGCCGCCCGTCCACGTCCACGGTCTCCCCCGCGATCCGTCCGGGCATTCGCCGCAGGTACTCCTCCCGCGCCGCGAACAGCCCGAAGGAGGGCCCCCCGAAGTCCAGCCGGTTGCCGAGCGCCTGCCCCTCCCCCACCGCCACGTCCACCCCGCACTGCCCCGGCGGGCGCAGGATGCCGAGCGTGATGGGGTCCACCTGGCAGACCACCACGGGCGCGTCCTCGCCGGCGGAGTCCTTGGCCGCGTCACTCAGCGCCTGGGCGTCCTCCACGGCGCCGTAGAAGTTGGGCTGGGCGAACAGCGCGGCGCTGGTGTCGCCGTCGATCGCCCCCCGCCAGGCCACAAGGTCGGTGACGCCGCCGCTGAGCGCCACCTCCACCACCTCCATGCCGTAGCCGTGGGCGTGGGTGCGCAGAGTCTCGATCGTGTGCGGGTGCATGCCCGCGCTCACCACGAGGCGGGAGCGGCCGTTGTGGAGCTTGGCCAGGTAGGCCGCCGCGGCGGCGGCGCTGGGACCCTCGTACACCGAGGCGTTGGACACGGGCAGGGCCGTGAGCTCGCAGATGGCGGTCTGGTACTCGAACATCACCTGCAGGCCCCCCTGTGAGATCTCCGGCTGGTAGGGGGTGTAGGGCGTGAGGAACTCCGAGCGCTCCATCAGCATGTCGATGAAGGCCGGCACGTAGTGGTCGTACATGCCCGCCCCCAGGAACGACAGCTCCTCCTCGCAGGAGACGTTGCGCCGCGCCAGCTCCCGTAGGTGGGCATAGACGTCCTGCTCGGGCATGCCCGCGGGGAGGTCGAGCGCCCGCCGCAGCCTGACCGCCTCGGGGATCTGGCGCGCGAACAGCTCCTCGATCGAGGACACGCCGATGGCGGCGAGCATCTGCTCGCGATCTTCTGCGGTGGTGGCGGTGTAGCGGCTCAAGCTTCGCCGCCCAGCCTAGCCGCTGGTCCGGTGAGATCGAACGAGGGCCCGGGATGGACGGTCGCTCAGCGCAACCTCCCCGAGCACGCCAGCATTCGCGCTACCGCCTCTCCGCGGGCGGTAAGCCGCCAGGCGTTGCGCTTGCCAATCCCTTCCGAGCGCTTGGACACGAGCTCATCGGCTGTCAGAAAGCCCAACAGACGAGAGATCTGCGACTGGTGACTGACGCCGATGCCGAGGGCGACCTCGCGGTTGCTCGCGCCGGGATGGTCCGCGAGGAACAGCAGGCATTCACGCGCCCGCCACGCGGTGGGGTTGCCGAGGATCGCGGGAAGGTCGCCGAGAGGCACGACCTCGCCGTTGACGTCCGCGTCGCTCGAGCCCGCCGGCCGGGACCAGCGCTCGCTGCGTCCGGCCTGGATGTCGCGTGCGAGCTCGTCGGCCCGCTGGACTTCCCGTGCCGCGTCTCGGCGATCCATGAACGGGGCCGTCACAAGCCCCATCAGGGGACCGAGCAGCTCGATCAGCGGCGCCGGCTCCTCGTTGGCGAGATGGGTCTGGATCAACCCCAGCACGGACGCCATCAAGCCGATCGCCAACTGCGGGTCGATCGGTTCGTCACCCACCCCTTCCCAGTACTCCACGATCGTCGTTCGCAGCCGCGCGGCGATCTGCTGGCGGCGCTGAAAGGCCCACGAGCCGGCCGCCATCGCCTCCACGAACCAAACGCGTGTCAGCTGCGGCTCGGAGTCGAAGAACACGAGCAGCGACGCGAGCGCGTCGCGCGCACCATCCTGCCAGCGCCTCTCGCGGGCGAACGCCGGCAGCATCAGGGCGCCCGCCTGCTCGAGCGCCAGGTCGAGGACCGCCGCGAAGCAATCTTGCGGGCTCTCGAAATGCTCGTAGAACGTTCGGCTCGACACCCCCGCGCGTGCCGCGACGAGCCTCACCGACGCACCCTCGAAGCCTCCCTCCCCGGTGATCTCCACCATCGCCCGCACGATCCGTCCACGGGGGGACTCGTCCCGCATCGGCCGAGCGATCCGCTCGGCGTTCGGTGCTCCGCGATCGACGAGAGCAGGCACGCTCATGGCTTCTCAGCGGACGGCTCGCCCGTCCAGTCCGCTCGTCCAGACCGACGTCATAAACAAGCACGATACAACTTGTCAACAATCGCGGCCAGTGAACGTCGCGACGAGCCAAAGGGTCTGTCGCGAGACCCCGAGCGCCGATCGCGAGGCCACCCGGCGCACATCGCTTAACTTGACTTCAAAGAACGGTACCGTCTCAAAGAATTAGGAACACAACCGGAGGACATGCCAACCCGCGGCTTCGTTACGGGCCCGCCACGGGCTCCGGTCTCGCGAGCGAGCCCGGCAGCGCCAACAGCCCGCACCCTTCAGGCGCTCAGAACGGCGGCATAGGCGTTCGCGTCCAGCAGACCCTCCCGCTCGGCCGGGTCGCTCATCCTCACCCGCACCAGCCAGCCCTCCCCATAGGGGTCCTCGTTGATCGCCCCGGGGTTCTCGCTCAGCGCGTCGTTGACCGCCACGATCTCCCCCGACAGGGGAGCCACCACGTCGGAGACCGCCTTCACCGACTCCACCTCCGCGTAGGGGGAGCCCTGGCTGAGCGTCATGCCCACCGCGGGGGGCTCGCAGAACACCACCTCGCCGAGCTGCTCCTGGGCGTACCAGGTGATGCCCAGCGTGGCCTCCCCGCCCTCGATGCGCGCCCAGTCGTGCTCGGGGTGATAGAGCAGGTCCTCGGGGTAGCTCTCCTGCGCCATTCACTGCCCCTTTCTTCGTCGGTAGAGCGGCTTCTCGCGGACAACGGCCCTGCGCATCTTGCCACGCACGTCGATCTCCAGCACGCTGCCCACCTCGGCCCGGGCGCAGGGCACGTAGGCCAGGCCCACCCCCACCCCCAGGCACGGCGAGAGGGCGCCGCTGGTGACCACCCCGCCGTCGACGATCGGGTTTCCCCGGCGGGCGATCCCGGGACCCTCCAGGGCGAACGCCACGAGGCGCTCGCGCGGCCCGGCCTCCCGCGTCGCCCGCACGGCCTCCGCGCCGATGAAACCCGTGTCCTCCTTGCAGCACCAGCCCAGGCCCGCCTCGATCGGCCCCCGCTCCACCATCAAATCGTTGCCGTAGAGGTGAAAGCACGCCTCCAGGCGCAGGCTGTCCCGGGCCGCGAGCCCGGCCGGCCGCGCCCCCCGGCGCGCGAGCTCCCGCCACAGCGCCACCGCGGACTCGGGCGCCAGCAGCAGCTCCACCCCCTCCTCGCCCGTGTAGCCCGTGCCGCACACCAACGTCTGCGCCCCCAACAACCGCCTGGTCGCGGCGCTCATGCGCGCCGGCAGCGGCGCGTCGGAGATCGCCTGCACGAGCTCCCGCGCCCGGGGACCCTGCACGGCGATCATCGCGTACTCCCCGATGCGGTCCTCCACCCGCGCGTCAAAGCCTCGTGTGTGCTCGCGAAACCAGGCGAGGTCCCGCTCGTGGTTGGCCGCATTGGTCACCGTCAGCCAGCGGTCGGCCTCCAGGCGGTAGGTGAAGAGATCGTCCAGCACCCCTCCGTCCTGCCGGCACAGCACCGCGTACTGGGCGCCTCCCACCGGCACCTTCGCCAGGTCGTTGGAGAGCAGCCGCTGCAGCAGCTCCCCCGCCTGTGGCCCCGAGGTCTCGATCTCCCCCATGTGCGACACGTCGAACATGCCCACGTCCTCGCGCACCGCCATGTGCTCCTCCCGCACCGGCGCCGACGGTCCCTGGGAATACACCGGCATCTCCCAGCCCACGAACTCCACCATCCGCGCCCCCGCCCTCACGTGCTCGTCGTGCAGGGGACTGCGACGGGGACCGGGCGCCATC
>DATJVV010000337.1:0-2241 GCA_035501635.1 Solirubrobacteraceae bacterium
CGTGGACGAGCACGAGCTGTGGGGACAGGCGATCGAGATCGCCGGCCAGGCGATGGTCACCGACCTCTCCTCCACCTTCGACCACACCGCCGACTGCATCAAGATCGTGGGCTATGACATGAGCAAGGAGGCCGCCCGCAAAGCCTACGAGGAGGCCCAGCTGGGCCCCGAGGACGTGCAGGTGATCGAGCTCCACGACTGCTTCTCCGCCAACGAGCTCATCACCTACGAGGCCCTCGGCCTCGCCGAGGAGGGCCACGGCCACGAGCTGGTGGACGCACAGGACACCACCTACGGCGGCCGCTGGGTGGTGAACCCCTCCGGAGGGCTCATCTCCAAGGGCCATCCCCTCGGCGCCACCGGTCTCGCCCAGTGCTCGGAGCTCTGCTGGCAGCTGCGCGGCCAGGCCGACGCCCGCCAGGTGCAGGGCGTCACGGCGGCCCTGCAGCACAACATCGGCCTGGGCGGCGCCGCCGTGGTGAGCGTCTACAGGCCCGCCGCCTGAGCCGTCGCCTCCAAACAACCGGCCGGGCGCCCAGCGCCCGGCCGTGCGAGCTCCACGGCCGGTGACCTCCGCTAGGGCCCGGCGAGGTCCGTCGCCACCCTCCCCGCCTCCCGAGCCCCCACGAAGGGAGCCAGGGCGAGGTAGGTGGCCTGGGGGGTGAGCTGGGGCAGCTCGCGGGTGCGGCCCTCCACCACGTACTGGAAGATGATCTCGAACATCGCCCCCGCGATCGCCTCCACCACCACGGCGGGCGGGCGGCTGTGCTCGGGCGCCTCCTCGAAGCCGCCCTCCAGCAGGCGCGCGAAGGCGGCCACGCTGCGCGCCGAGCTCGCGGCCGTGCGGGGGGTGGCCACCAGGGAGTCCACGAAGGTCATGCGCGCGAAGGTGGGCTCGGAGGCCAGGAAGTTCAGCAGCGAGGCCAGCGCCGCCCGCATGCCGCTGGGCCAGTCGGCCTCGTCGGCGTAGGCGCGTTCGAAGATCGACAGCGCCTTGGTGTAGCCGAGCTCGTAGGCCACCAGGAAGGCGTCCTCCTTGTCGGTGAACAGCTCGTAGAAGGTCTGCAGCGACACCGCCGCCTCCTCGGCCACCTCCTTCACGCCAAAGCCCCCGTAGCCTTTGGCGGTGGTGAGGTTGGCGATCGCGTCGAGGATCCGCTCGCGCTGGTTGTGCGCCACGAAGCTCGGCGAGAGCCTGCCGTCCACGGGAACCAGCCCCCGCCGCTCGCCGCCCTGGGAGCCCAGCGAGAGGGTCCCCGGCGCGCGGCCGCCCACCAGGCCCGTGCGCGTGCGCAGGCTGCTGGGGGGGCAGATCAGCAGGCCCGCGGCGATCGGCTCGGGCGCGGGGTGGTAGGAGGCGGCCCAGCTCACCAGCTCGGGCACGAGCGCCAGCAGGCGCCGGTGGCGGCGGTCGTAGAGGCGTGCGTAGAGCACCCGGTTGATGCCGCCGATCACCCCCCTGAGGGTGACCTGGGAGAGCCGGCCCCGATCGGGTTCGCGCTCGAGGCCCTCCCGGATGAAGCGCTCGTACTGGCTCATCACCCGCTCGCGGTGGGCGAAGCCGGCGGGGCCCACGGCGGCGATCTCCACCATGATCAGGCGCAGCGCGTCGGGGCTCTCGATCGCCGATTCGAACAGCACCCGGATGGCCGCCTCGATCCGCTCGGACCACCCCCGCGCCTGCTCGTAGGCCGCCTGCACCCGCCTCATGCCCTCGGCGGTGATGGCATCGTAGATGTCCAGGAAGCAGCCCTGGGTGTCGGCGTAGTGCTCGTAGAAGGTCCGCCGCGACACACCCGCCCGGGAGATCACGTCCGAGACCGTCACCCCGCCGTAGCCCTTCTCGCCGACCGCCTCGATCATCGCCATGCGCAGGCGCTGGCGCTGGTCGGCCTCCACCTGCTCGCGCGAGAGCGAGTGCGGGCCCGCGGGCAGCCTGCCGCCGGGTGCCATCCGCCGCGTGTCCCCGAGAGCTCCCCTCATGCACCAAAGCTACCAGGCCAGAAACGAAGCGTTACAGAACGCCCGGCCCCGGGTGGCGCATCCAGTCGGGGCCACAGTGTTCAATTATAAGATCGAACGAAGAATCGACAGGCGCACCTTCGTCAAGACGGGCCTGGCCGCCGGCGGGGCGATCCTCGGCGGCAAGCTGGTGGCCTCCAGGCTCGCCGACGCCACCGACGGAGCCCCCGGGCCGGCACCCGCGCCGGCGCCCGCATCACCGGCCAACGCCATCGCGGG
>DATJVV010000338.1:0-2677 GCA_035501635.1 Solirubrobacteraceae bacterium
AGCCTCCTCGGCGGCGTCGTCGGCCTCCTCGCGCAGCACCTCCGCGCGGCGGGCGCGATAGCCGTCGGCGTCCACCACGATCCGCACCGGCGAGGGGCCTTCGTGAAAGACGATCCGCTGCGCCAGGTGCTGGACGGCGTCGATCGTCTGGCCGCGACGGCCGATGAACAGGCCCACATCCTCGCCCACCAGCGAGCCTCTGAGCACGTCATCCGTGCGCTGCACCTCGACCTCCACGTCGAGGCCGAGTCCGTCGGCGATCTCCGCGAGCAGCTCCTCGAGCTCCTCCACCGCGCCCTCCTCCTCGGAGACCGCGTCGTCGTTCTCGCGCGCGCTCATCGGCGCCTGCCCGAGCGCTTCTTTTTGCGTCGCGGAGGGGGTGGGGGAGAGGCCGTCGCGGCGCCCGGCGCGGGCGCGGCGCCGCTCCCCGTCCCGGCCACCGTGGCGCCGGCCAGGGCCGCCTTGGGCAACGGCTTGGCCTTACCGTTGGACGCGCCGGCGCCTCCGTCGCCGCCGGCGTCCGTGGAGTCCCCGGCCATGCGCTGGCGGATGAAGTACTGCTGGCCGATCGTCCACAGGTTGGTGGTGATCCAGTACACCAGCAGGCCGGCCGGGTAGCGGAAGAGGAAGGCCACGATCACCAGCGGCAGCAGCAGCATGAAGCGCCGCTGGTTGGGATCGGCGGTGGCCGTGGCCATCAGCGTGGAGGCCAGCTGGGAGGCGACGTACACCACGATCAGCACGATCAGCACGATGCCCGTGGCCTTCGCGGTGATGTCGGGGATGAAGAGGAATTTCGCCGACCCCGGATCCACCTGGTTGCAGCCGGTTTCCGCGAGCTGCTTGGAGGGGATCTGGCTGTAGCTGGTGACGTGGAAGTGCGCCTTCAGCGCCGGCCCGCAGATGTCGAACTTGAGGTCCGTGCGCAGCATGTAGAAGAGCGAGATGAACACCGGCAGTTGCAACAGGAACGGCAGACAGGATGCCAAAGGATTGACTTTGTGCTCCTGATAGAATTTCATGATCTCCTGCTGCTGGCGCTGTTTGTCGTCCTTGTACTTCTCTTTGAGCGCCTGGATCTTGGGTGCCAGCTTCTGCATCTCCTGCATCGACTTCAGCTGGCGATAGGTCACGGGCACCAGCAGCGCCCGGATCAGCACGGTGAGGCCCACGATCGCCCAGCCCCAGCTCAGCGCCGGGGCGAGTTCGTGCATGAACACCATGATCGCTTCGAACGCGTTTATCAGCGGCGAGAACGCGTCCTCGATGACGTTGGCGAAGGGTGGCATCACTTGTGGCGCGGTTGCGCGGGAGCGGCGAACAGGCGCTGGGCCTCGACTGGATCGTACCCGCCGTAGCTCCAAGGGTTGCACCTCAACAGCCGCCAGCACGCCAGCGCGCTTCCTCGCAGCACGCCGAAGGAGCCGACCGCCTGCACCGCGTAGCGAGAGCATGTGGGCTCGTACTTGCACCGTCGCGGCAGCGCCGGCGAGATCACTCGCTGGTAGAGCACGATCGGAAGCGTGACCAGCCACCTCACCAGCCGCGCGGGGCTCGGCGACCCGGAACGGTGGTGCGCAGCCGGCGACGCGGAGGCTCTCACGCGCCGCTCCCGCCCGCGCCCTCGCGCAGCTTCGCCCGCCCCACCAGTTCCGCCAGCGACCGTGCGATTCCCTCAAGACCCTCACGCTCGGCCAGCTCGCGCGCGTCCGGGCGCGCCACCACCACGATGTCCTGGCCGCCAGTCAGCTCCCCCTCCAGGCCCGCGAATGCCTCCCGCAGCAGCCGCTTGACCCGGTTTCGCGCCACCGCGCCGCCCACCTTGCGCGACACCGACAGGCCCAGCCGCGGTCGCTCCGCGGCCGCGTTGGCGAAGCTGTAGAGCACCAGCTGGCGGTTCGCCGTCGAGCGCCCCTGCCTGTACACCCGCTCGAACTCCGCGCTGCGCGACAGGCGCCCACCCCGCGCGGCTCTCGGGGTTGCGCTCATGCCCGGCCCGGTCCCCGCATGCGGCCCGCGGCCATCCCTACGCCGACAGGCGCTTGCGACCCTTGTCGCGGCGGCGCTTGAGCGTGAGCCTGCCGGCCCGCGTGCTCATGCGGGCGCGAAACCCGTGCGTGCGAGCGCGCTTGCGCTTCTTTGGCTGGTAGGTGCGCTTCATCTCGACCAGCCCCGAGTATACGGCCGATCTGCCCCCGTTGATTTTTCTCGCCAATTGCGGCGATCCACGAAGCGCTGGCGCGGGCGTTGGCTATAGTCGCGAGACCGGCCGCCCCGCCCATCGGGTGGGGGCCGGTCCTCATTCCATCCGCCGTCCAATCTCTCCCCGGGGAGGAGCGATCAACGCTGCCGTGAGCGCCGAGCTGCAGTACATCTGGTCACGCG
This sequence comes from Solirubrobacteraceae bacterium, assembly GCA_035501635.1. Lineage (GTDB taxonomy): Bacteria > Actinomycetota > Thermoleophilia > Solirubrobacterales > Solirubrobacteraceae > Palsa-744. The sequence goes on from DATJVV010000338.1 coordinate 2,386, forward strand.
TCCAGGCCGAGCTGGCCGCAGCCATCGAGGACTCCTCCTACCGCATCTGGCTCTCCCCCCTCATCCCTCGTGAGCTCGCCGACGGCGTCCTCACCCTCGAGGCCACCCCCCAGACCCAGCGCTGGGTGGCGGACCGTTACGGGCGCCTGCTCAACACCTGCGCCTCCCGCGTTCTCAGCCACGACGTTCAGGTTCGCCTGCTCACCCCGGCCGACACGCCCGAGCTCGCCGCCGACCACGCGCCGGTCTCCTCCGCCGCGCCCCCCCCCCCCCCCCCCCCCCCCCCCCCCCC
>DATJVV010000339.1:0-2779 GCA_035501635.1 Solirubrobacteraceae bacterium
CGAGCCCGCGCTTGCGCTTCGTGCGTGAGATCCACGAGGAGGACACTGGGAACGTTCCCGTCGAGGAGCAGATCTCGCGCCCGCTCGACGTCCCCAACCAGCCGGACCTCATGACCAGCCGCAGCGAGGCTGGCTTGCACGCGCGAGCCGAACATCAGATCGGGAATGAGAGCGATCACGCGCGCCATCGCCATCCCTCCGATCGCGGCATCCGGCCAGCCGCCGCGCCTACTGGGCGCGCAGCCGCCGAAACTCCTCGCGCGCGGACCGCGGCCGGCCCCACATCTGGGTCACCTCCACCCGGCCCGTGCGCAGCTCCCGCACCACCATCTCCCCCTCGATGCCCGCCTCGTCCAGCAGGCCGAGCGCTCCATGCACAGTGGGGGCGGCCGCCGCGTGGCCGAAGCGGTGGGCCACGATCAGCCGGAAATGCCAATCGTGCTTGGAGTAGGGCCTGGCGTTGCAGGTGACGAGATACACCGCAGCTTCCACGTAACGCGACTCGTCGCTCAGCCGCAGGTCCAGCTCCAGGTCCGTCCAATCGTCGGGCAGATCGTCGACGATCTCCTGAAATGCGTCCGCGAGGCCCATCGCGCCAGAACACTAGCGGGCTATGCTCGAACACATGGCCACGAGTAGCCGGGTGGGCACGACGCTGGATGGGAACGCGACGCTGGATGGGAACGCGACGCTGGACGGCTACGCGAGCCTGGTGGAGAGCTGCGGCCTCTTCGACCGCTCCGAGCGGGGCAAGCTCGCCCTCACGGGCGCCGGCGCCGTTGAGTTCCTGAACGGCCAGGTCACCAACGAGCTCGCGGATCTGCGCGCCGGCGAGGGCCGCTACGCCGCCTTCCTCACCCACAAGGGCAAGATGCTCGGCGACCTGCGCATCCTCGCGCTCGGCTCCGCCCCCGGCGAGCCCCCCGAGGAGCTCGCCCTGGACACCGAGCGAGCCGCCCTGCAGGCCCTGTTCGACATGATCCGCCGCTTCAAGATCGGCTACCACGTGGAGCTTCACAAGCGCACCCTCCAGCGGGGCCTGCTCTCGCTGATCGGCCCCCACGCCGACGCCGTGCTCGAGGCCGCTTGCGCGGGGGACCTCGGCTCCAACGGGCCGCTGCCATCGGCGCCCTCGTCGTCCGCGGATTTGCCACGGAGCGAGCACTCGAACGGCGCCATGGCGGTGGCGGTGCCACCGCACGAGCACGCCAACCTCCCCGTGGAGCTGGCTGGCATCCCTGCCCTCGCGGTGCGCACCGCCATCGGCATCGACCTGTTCTGCGAGGCCCCCCACACGCGGGCGCTCGGCGAGTCCCTGCGCGCTCACGGCGCCATCCCCGTGTGCGAGCGAGACGTGGAGATCCTGCGCGTGCAGCGCGGCGAACCCCGCTACGGCATCGACCTCGACGACACCGTCATCCCCCAGGAGGCCGGCCTGAACGAACGCGCCGTGAGCTTCACCAAGGGCTGCTACGTCGGCCAGGAGACCGTCGCCCGCCTCCATTACAAGGGCAAGCCCAACCGCCACCTCCGCGGCCTGCTCCTCTCCGCGCCCGTGCCCGTGGGCGCCGAGCTGCGACTGGACGGGCGCCCCGTGGGCCGCCTCACCAGCTCCGTCATCTCCCCCGCCCTCGGCCCCATCGGCCTCGCCCTCGTGCGCCGCGAGGCGCCTGTCGGCACGCATCTGGACGTGTTCGAGACCGGGTCACACGCAGGGCCCGCCGCCGCGGAGGAGCGCCCTCTGGAGAAGGCCGCCAGCGCCGCCAACACCAGCGCGCCCGCCAGCGCCGAGGTGGTGGAGCTGCCCTTCCCGGGCACGTCCACCGGCTGATCTCAGCTCACGCGCGCCGCCACGCCGCCGCCACGCCTAGGAGCCATCGCCGGGCGGCTTGCGCCGTCCCCTCAGCGCCCGCACCAGCATCACGTCGCCCACCACGAGCGCGATGAGAACCACCAGCAGCACGATCGCCACCCCCATGCCACCAGGCTAGCTCCCATCGAGCGATCGTTGTGATCCATCTCACACGAGCAACGGTTGCGCGACCATATATACTTGCGTGCATGCAAGCAACTGATGTGGCGACGGAAGCTCAAGTGGTGGGCGCTTCGACGGAGAGGAACATCCCGCGAGAGGACACGCCCTCCCGCGTGGAGCTCAGCCACGACATGTTCGCCCTCGCCAGCTACATGCTGCGCTCGGCCAGCATGGGCACCTTCAACACCATCGCCGAGCACGACCTCTCGCTGACCCAGATCAAGGTTCTCTGCGCCCTGGAGATGGACGGCGAGGAGCGCTCCGTGAAGGCTTTGGCGGCATCGATGGGCGTGTCCCTGCCCGCGATGAGCCGCGCGGTGGACGGCCTCTTCGACCGCGGCTTCGTCACCCGCGAGGAGGACCCCCTGGACCGGCGCATGAAGCGCGTGCGCCTCACCCCCGCCGGCCTCACCGTCCCCCGCGCCCACAACGAGGCCCGCCTCTCGGGCCTGAACGAGCTGATGAGCTCGCTCGCCGACGACGAGGCCCAGGCGCTCCGGGACGCCCTGGCCCTGATCCTCGCCCGCCACCCCGAGATCGCCGCCCACCGCCCCGACCCCTCCAAACCCCCACACGGCCCCCATCCCTCCACCCCCGCGCAGGCACCCCACGCCAAGGAGGCAGCCCGATGAACCAGACGCTCGCCCGCCGACTCCCCCTGCCCCGCATCGACGAGAGCAACCGCCGCTGGTGGACCCTCGGCGCGATGTGCTTCGCGCTGTTCATGATCATGCTCGACAACAC